>JANQIJ010000116.1 GCA_028282185.1 Rhodospirillales bacterium | reverse complement strand
GCACCGCCGGGGAACGCCGTTGCAGGGCATCCGCTTCCAATTGCGCCGGAAAGGCGTCGGCGCCGAAGACATCGACGCGACCCTGGCCGATCTGGCGTCGGAATGGGGCGCCCTGGACACGGCCGCGGCCGTTCGCCTGGCACGCCGCCGGCGGCTCGGCCCTTTTCGCCCGGACGCGGCCACCCGCCGCGACAACCGTGACAAGGACTTGGCGGCAATGGCGCGCGCCGGCTTCGATTACGACACGGCCAAGCAGGTGATCGATGCCGACGACGACGCGGCATTCCTCATCGAACACCATTCGCGCTGACGCGGCCGCTGCTCGGCCGAGGCCGGGGCCGCCGGTTCAACCGCCCTTGGCGACATCTTCGTCGCCGTCCGTGGGGATCTCATAGACGCTCATGTCGCCTTCCTCATCTTCCTCCTCGTACTCATCGGCCGCATCGTCGGGAAGATGGGCGGCATAGTCGCGGGGTTCCCAGGGCAGGGGCGGCGGGGCCTTGGGTTTGGCGATCTCGGTCAGCCGTTCGACGCGGCTCAGGTTCTTTTCCGTGATCATCGTCAGGCGATGGGCGCCGCGCGTTTCATAAACCCCCTTGGCCAGGGCGAAGGCCTCGCGGGCGGCTTCCAACTGGGCCGGATCGTGGGTTTGCTTGGCAAGCATGAACAAAGCCGATCCCAGGTTGTTCTGGGTCGCCGCCCAAAGTAGGGGATAGCGCAGCTTCTGGCGGACTTCCAAGGCGCTGGAGCAGGCCTCGATGGCCTTTTCGAACAGTTCGACGGACTTTAGCTGTTCACCCAGAATCGCCGCCGCCTGGCCGATGTTGTTCATCACCTCGGCCCAACGCAGCGGATGGTCGATCCGGTTGAACACCTGCAGCGCCGACTGATAGTGGTTCAGCGCCTTCTTCAGAAGGTCCTGGTCACCTTCCTGTGCGTCGATGCGGTAACAGATCTGGCCCAGACGATTGTGGATCGCCGCCCATTCCTTGGGATGGCTGTCGCGGGTAAAGACCTCGGCCGCGGTTTCCAGGTTTTCCGCCGCCTGAGCCAGCGGCCCGGCGGGTCCCTCCTCGCCGTCGCCGGGGACCTGGATATGTTCCAGTTCCGGGGCCAGGATGGGCAGGATCGCGCCCAGCGAGCGTTGCGCCACGGCGCGATGCAGTTTGTCCGTTTCCGCGTCCAAGCTTTCGATCACCTGGCCATAGATGTCCGCCGCCATGCGAAATCCGTCCAAGCGCCCGGCGGGGCCGGACATCAGGGTCATCAGATTGGCGAAGAACAAGCGGGCCACGACCTTGTCGCGATCGGCCAGGGTCGTCAGTTCGTCCAGCGCCTCCATGGCCGGTGCCGCGTTCTCCACGGCCTCGGGCAGTAGGCGGGCAAGGCGGCCCTTTTTCACGTCGGTCAAGGGCACCGTCGCGGCCACCGCGACGGCGGCCGCCAAACTGGCGAAAGGTTCGGCCAGGTCAGCCGGCAGGATCAATTCCTGCGCCGCTTCCAAAAGCCCCGGCGGATCTTCGTTCTGAATCCCGAGCGGCAAGAAAAGCAGACGGATGCCGCGACCGGGTTCCGCCGGTTCAAAGGCGACGATCAGGTCGGCCTCGGCCTGGGCCAAGGCCTGGCGGGCAGACCAGTGAAGCTTTTGAATGTAATCCTCCGGCGCCGTTTCCTCGGGCGGCGCGACCGGCTTTTTCAGCCGCAGAACGCGAACGCCCTCAAGCGTTGAGAAGGCCGACTGCAAGGCATAAATCGGATCTTCCGGCATCCCCTCGGTTGCCGGATCGGCTTCCGTCGGGGGGTCGCCCTCGGGCGCCTCGGGCTTGCCGAGCGGCGCCAGACGGATCTCGATCCGCGTCGGGTCAAGGGGCTGGCTCGCCTGTTTGAGCTGGCGGAACCATCCGAACAGCGAAAACCGGCGGCGGCCGTCGGCCGGCGCGGCCAGCGGCGCCAACAGGCGGGCCCACAGGCCGGACGACGGCGGCGGTGTCTTGACCTTTGCCAGGGCCCGATTGTCCAGCGGCCGCAGGGTGACGGTCCCGGCGGCGATCGCCGTTGCCTGATGGCGGCCCATGGAAACGTCCTGCTCCCCCAGGGTCCGCCCGGGACCCAACAGGCCCAGGTGTTTTTCCTTACCGTCGACCTCGGTGACCAGTTCGACCTTGCCGGCGATCACGGTGAACGCGCGCGTCGCCGGATCCCCCTCGCGGAAGATGATGTCCTTGTCGCGGAACTGTTGCTTCTTCGTGCTCACGGCTTGGCTCGGTCAAACTCGATCGGCGGTTCCTTACTGGCGAGGGGCCGGGCCCGGTCCCTCGCCAACGGGGCGGCCGGTTCCATGGAACAGTAGACAAAAAGAAGGTTTACCCTTGTTTAAGGTAGAACAAGGATTATCGTGGCCGATGTTTCGCGGCGCCTTGGCCGCGCGATGCGGGGAATTGGGGAACGAAACCTTGAAGCTATACGAACGCTGGCGCGTTTTCGGGGCTGCGGCAATGGGCGCTGTTCTCGGCGGCTTGGCGGTGGTTTCGCCAGCGCAAGCGGCCAGCGTTTCGACAGGTTACGACATCAACCTGTTCCTCACTCAAGGTCACCCGCTGGCCGATCGCATGGGAACGCGCTGGCAGCCGGCAGTCCGGCCGACGGCCGACGCCGTGCCGCCATCCGCCGCCGAACCGGAAGCCCGGCCCGCGGCCGCCGCAACATCGGCCGCAACATCGGCCGCACGCCAGACCGACCGTGCCAAAGGTGGCGGATGGCGCGAAGCCACCGCCCGCGCAAGCGCCCGCGGCACCCCGCACAAGGGCATCATCGCCGAAATCAGTTGGGGCGTTCTGGCGCACGACCACGGCCCCTTCACCGACACCAAGGAAGAGGGCCTGAATTCCCATATCGAAATCCGCTTCGCCTCTCCCGACTTCCTGGACATCATCGGCGGGCCGGAACCCCATATCGGCGCCAACATCAATACCAAGGGCGACACCAGCCAGGTGTTCGCCGGCCTGAGCTACGAATGGCGCATCTGGTCGGGACTATTCGCCGGATTCAGCCTAGGCGGCGCCTATCACGGCGGCGAAACGGATTCCCACAAGGCCGACAGGAAGGACTTGGGCTGCCACTTCTTGTTTCGGGAATCGGTGACCCTGGGCTGGGAGATCACCGAGAATCACAAGATCGCCGGCATTTTCGATCACATTTCCAACGCCAAGCTCTGCGATCACAACGAAGGTCTGGAAAACCTCGGCCTGCGCTACAGCTATCGTTTCTGACCGGGTCAGACCGGCCATCGGCCACGCCGGGGGCGGTCAGGCGCTCCGAACCTTCGCCCTCAGGTCGCGCCGCGTTTGTTCAAACAACCCCTGCCAATCGGCCCGACGTTCCGTCCGCAACAGCCGCACCGAGGAATACCAAGGCGTCGTCTCGCCCAGCGTGCCCCAGCGCCAGTCAACGGCGGTGGGCGCGATAATCCAGGTTTCCTTGCCCAGGGCCCCGGCGATATGCGCCGCCGTGCAATCGACGGAAACAACGACATCCATCTGCTCGATCAATGCCGAAAGGTCGGACAAGGTTTCGGCGCGGCGGGCGACGTCAATGATCAGGGCCCCGGCCCCGGCGGCGACCAGGTCGCGGGCGGCGGATCCCACCTGCAGGCCGAACAGGGTCAGCCCCGAAAGACCGGCGAGTTCCAGGAACGGCGCCAAACCAGGGGCCGGGCCATGAACCACCGGGGCGCGTTCGTCCGACCAGACGATGCCGACCTTCAGAAAATCGCCGGCCGGTGGCAGGCGCAGGGCGCCCGGATCGGGCGGCGCCAGATAGGCGCCCGTCGCCGGCACGGTTTCCGGGGTGGTGCCGAAAATCGCCGGCAGGGACAGCAACGGCGCGTGCAGATCGTACTTTGGCAAATCCGCGTCCTGAACGACGACCTTGTCGACGCCCGGCAACGTCGACAGAAGATCGGCCAAACCGGCAGGCGCTTCGAGCACGACGGTCGCGCCCTGCTCCTTGATCATCGGCACATAGCGGGCGAACTGAACCACATCGCCCGGCGTGCCCTCGCTTTGCACCAGCACGGTCTTGCCCTTGACCTTCCTGCCGTCCCATCGCGGCGTGTCCGTGCCGCGCAGTTGGTAGCCGGCCAATTGAAAACGTGCCTCCAGATCCTTGAAACCGGCGCCGTATTCACCGGCCAACAACAGCGAACGACCGCGATCGATTTGGCTGGGGACATGACGGGGATTGGCCTGCAAGGCCCGTTCGAAGCAATCGAGCGCCTGGTCCCACCGGCCCAGGTCGCGCAGCGCAGCACCCAGGTTATGCAAGGCATTCGGATTGCCCTGGTCCAGGTGAACCGCTTGTTGGTGACTGGCGACCGCAGCCTCGGCCCGCCCCAGGTCGCGCAGCACGTTCCCCAGATTGGTATAGGACGTGGCGTTTCGCGGCCTGAGCGCGATGGCCCGGCGATAACAGGCGACCGCGGCTTCCGGCCGACCGGTGCCGCGCAACACGATGCCTAGATTGTTGTAGGCCTCCGCCAGGTTGGGATTGAGCGCCAAGGCCCGCGTATAGTCCGGGATCGATTCTTCAAGCCGACCCGCCCGCTGATGTTCGGCGCCTTGGGCGAACAGGCGCGCCGCCTCGCGTTCACGCAGCGCCCGACGTTCGGCTTCCGGCAGCGAATCCCAGGCGGCACGAGCCTGATCGGCGTCAACGGCAGCAGGTTGATCGAGGGCGGACTCGTTGGCGGCCATTGTTCCTCCGAAATGACGGCGGTTGGCCCCCGCCGCGAATTATGTTCGTTTGGCCCCGGACGGACACCACCGCGCCCGCCCCCAACGGGGGAAGGGTTGTTTTATCGCCTCACGGGGCCGGGCGCCATATCGAAGTTGCGCCCGAGGCCGCGCCTGCGTCATCCGACCATACTCACCCGAAAAGATGAGTCTCACCCAGACGAATCTCACTCAAAGGAACACAATCCGGCCGGTTATGCCTCCGGCCCAGGGGAAGTTTCCACACCCGTTCATAGAAGGTCCAGCACATTTTCCGGCGGCCGGCCAAGCACCGCCCGCGCGCCCTTGACGACGATCGGCCGCTGGATCGACCGGGGATGGGCGATCATCCCGGCGATCAGGGCGTCGTCGCCCATGTCCTTGCTCAGCCCCGCTTCCTTGGCTTCGACCGGACGCAGGAGATCCTTCGCGCTCATCCCGAGCTTGTCCAGCAGGTCGCGGAACATGGCCGCGTCGGGCGGGGTTTCCAGATAAAGAACGATCTCGGGCGCGACTCCGTTTTCTTCGAGTAGAGCCAATGTCTGGCGCGATTTGCTGCATTTCGGGTTGTGGTAGATGGTCACGTCCATGAACGGCATTCCTCCTGTTTCATTGTACCGGGTTGTTCAAAGCCGGCCCGGTCCGCCGCCGCCATTCGTCATATATCGCCGGGACCGGCGATGACCGCCCATTGTCCAAGCCCATCCCCAAGGGGCGGAAAGCCGGCGACGGGATCAGGGTCACCCCGACGGCCGCGTCACCGTTTCCGAGGCGGCGGGAGCCGCGCCGTCCGCCGGTGGGACGAATGGCTCCGGCCGTTCGCCCGGCAGGCTTTCGACATACAACGAACGGCTGGGAAAAGCGAACCCGGTTCCCGCCTCTTCGACGATTTCCTTGACCTTGTAGGCGAGGCGCTCCTTGGCGGCCAGCCATTCGCCCCAGACGGTCGTTTTGGTAAAGCAATAAAGCAGGATATCGATCGAATTGTCGGAGAACCGATCGATTCGAACAAATGTCGAAACCTCGCTGGCCGGCGCGAAGTCCTCGGTTTCGTGGATATAGGCCTCGATCCCGTCCCTGATCCGGCGCAGTTGATCGATCGACGTGCCGTATTCCAGGCCGATCATCCATTTGATCCGACGATGGGTCATCGCAGAGAAATTGATCACCGCCGAGTCCGACAACTGCGAGTTCGGCACCATGACCGGCGCCTTGTCGAAACGCCGCACCAGGGTCGAGCGAAAACCGATGGCTTCGACCGTGCCTTCGACCACGCCGGCGACATTGATCCAGTCGCCCTTGCGAAAGCGCTTTTCCGCCAGGATCAGCAATCCCGCGATCAGGTTCTTGAACAGATCCTGGGCCCCCAGTGCGACGGCCACGCCCAACAAGCCGAAACCGGCGATAATCGGCCCCACCTGGATGCCCCAGATTTCCAGCACCGCCGCAGCGCCGATCACGAACACCGCGACCCGAAGCGCGCGGGTCATCCATTCAATCAGTTCCGTGGTGAAAATTCGCGCCAGTTGATGCAGCAGGATACTGAGCGGCCCGATCGCCCGGTAGAGCGCCCAGAAGATGGTGAAGGCGATCAGCGAGCGGACGAAACTGCTCGCCATTTCCGCAGGCGTGCCCGCCAGTTCGAGAACCTGCAGGGCGAAAAACACGCCCATAACCACGGGAACGAAGCGGACCGGCGGTTCGACCGCTTCAAGCACCTGGTCGTCGAGCGTCGTGGCCGTGCGCCGGACCACGGCACGCAGCCACGCCATCAGGAACCGGGTCAACAGGCCGCGTAAGAACAGGAACAGCAGGAACACGCCCAGCGCCACGACCATGCGGCCGACATCGACGCCGGCGACCCCATGGCGCCAGACCTCGGCGACCAATGCCCAAAACTCGTTCATTCCGCTCATGCGCTTTGTTTATTGTATGTTGCACACGGTTGACTAGACTATTCGGCGGGAGTGGGCAGATTTTTCGTTGGGTTTCCAGTGCGCTGCGGCGACCTTGGCGGTCCGGCGGGTGAGACGCGACCGGCAGGGAGCGCGACCAGCATGGGAATTGTCATGAACAGCGCCCGCAACTTGGGTTCCGCCCTGGTTTTTCAGACGCTTATATTCGCCGCGCCGGCCGCCATGGCGGCGGCCTGCGTCATGCCGAAGACCCAGCAATCGCCCGTTCCCTACACATCGCCCCAAGAAGACGTGAACATCGTCTTCCGATTGGTCAAAAACCCGGACGCGAAGAAGCCGCAGATCAGCCACCAACGCTATCGCGTCAAGTCGATCAAGGGCGACAGCGTGCGTTGGTTCCGCGAACCGTTGAAGGGCAAGGGTCCGATCGAAGATGTGACGCTGTACCGCGCCTTCGCCCGGACCGAAGGCAACGGTTGGGAATACCGCTTCGACACCAAGGCCTTTGATCGCATCTGGCCACTGCAACAGGGCAAGAAGACCAGCTACGTCCTGTCGGCCCGCAAGGACGGCAAGGAAATCTTTAAACTAAGAGCCAATTTTTGCGTCCGCGGGTCGAAGCAGTTGAAGGTCGTCGCCGGCGAATACAAGGCGCATCTGATCGATTTCTCCCAGACCGTGGTCAAGGGCGCCAAGAAGCTAGGCTGGGATTTGATCGAGGTGCAGGCCTGGTACGTGCCCGAGTTTGGCACCGCCCTGTTGATCGAGGATCGGGTCTACCGCAAGGGCAAGGTGATCCTGGTGCGGCGCCGCGAAGCGACCAAGATCTCGACCAACGAAGCCAGGGCGACCAAATAGCCGGAAGCACCCGCATGGCTCGCCGCGCCCGCCGATGGCCGCGGCAGACCGCGTCGCCGCTCCCGATCCTGTGAATTGCGGTTTGTCGGCGGGGCGCTAAATTGCCTGGGCAAGGGGCGCCCCCCAGCCGACAGACGCCCGAACGCCAAACGACAAGGAATGCCCCATGTCCTCCACCGATCCGTCCCTGGAAAAAGGCGTCACCTGGCGCCAACCCGACGGCGCCCCGGTCTCCTGCGAGGAGAAGCTCAAGGTTTTGAACGAAAACCTTTCGGAAATCCGCGACTTCTGCCAGGACGCCTTCGAAGACGCGATCCTCATGGGCTGCGACGAAGCCCAGGTTCGCCGGGTCTTCCAGTCCGTCGTCGAAGCCATCGAAAACCCCTACAAGGACAAGCGCTGACGCGCTGGGCCGGCCGGAGCGGGTTCACTGACGGCGCCCCGCATCCCACTGAATCCGGATTCAATGAACGGCGTGATTATTCCGCGCCGACGAAGCGGTCGGCGAAGGCGAAGGGATCGGCGTTGGGCTTGCCGAAATGCCAACCCTGACCATAATCGATGCCGCAATAGAACAGCTTGTTGGCCGCGTCCTGATCCTCGACCATTTCGGCCACGGTATGGACGCCGGCCGCGGAACACATCTTGGCCATGGAGGCCAGCAGATCCTTGCCCCGGTCCGAGGCGCAGGCGCGGCGGACGACCGGGCCGTCGAACTTGACCACATCGACGTCCAGCGCGTTCAAATAGTCGAAGCTCGCCGCCCCGGCGCCGAAATCATCCAGGCAGAATTGGAACCCGCGGCCGCGGATTTCCTGGATCACCTTGTTCAGGCCCTCCAGATCCTCGGCCTCGGCCGATTCGGTCAGTTCGAACATCACACGCCGGTTCATGTCCTGGCGGCTTTCCAGCACGGTCAACAGGCGCTCGACAAAGGCCGGTTGCGCCAGCGACAGGGAGGAAACGTTGACCGCCACCGCCGGCAAACTGCCGCGCTTGCCCATATGGCCCAGGATATCCATCACCTGGCGCATCACCGCAAAGTCGAAATCGACGATCAGGCCAAGTTGTTCCGCTAAAGTAATAATTTGGAAGGTTGTCTTCGCCCGGGCCTGGTCGCGGAACCGGGACAGGGCCTCGAAATGGTGGACGCGGCCGAGCCGCAAGTCGCAGATCGGCATGAACACCAGGTCGAAATCGCAGCGTTCAGTGGTGTCCTTGATGAATTTCACGGTCTCCACCGTGTCCTGCATCATGTCGTCCAGGGAATCCGACAGCTTGTCGACCGGGACCTTGGCCTTGCCGGTGCAGAACTGCTGCATGGTATGGACCAAGGCACGGGCGACCTGGTCCTCGGTCATGCCTGCGCCGTCGGCTTCCATGGTCGATGAGCGGGCGGCGGCCGGCGCGTCGTCGCCGAGGATCGTTCGGGCGGCTTCCTCGACCTCCATGTTGACCACGTCCGGGTCGACGTTTTCGCCATGAACATAGGCGAAATTCCGATCATCCAACTGGCCCGCCGTCATGCCGCCCAGGGAATGGGATTTCAGGATGTTACCGACCGTCGACAAAAGGTTGCGCTTTTCACTGACGCCCAGTGTATCGGTCAACTCCTGCATGTTATCGAGGCGCAGGAAGGTCAATTGCCCCTTGGCCCCGGTGCGGTCGTAATCCTGAATGCGCTCGACCGCGGCGCGGGCGAAGGAGTCTCTTTCCAACAGGCCGGACCGTTCGTCCGCTTCCAAGTCCTCGGCCGAGACATGGGTCTTCTTGATTGGTTCGACCTTAAGCGCGAGGAAGTAATGATCGGCGAAATCGGGCATGCGGTAGCCGGAAAACACCACCGGAATGCGTTTGCCGTGGACGCTTTGCAGGTCAAGAACCACGTCTTCCATGCGACCGTTGCGGCCGCCGCCGGCCAACAGATCGCGGGCGTAGGCCCGCTGGTCGGCACCGACGAAATCGAAAAACGACATGCCTTTCAGCTTTTCCGGCGTCGCCCCCAACAGCGGCGTGACCCCCGCGGCGAAAACGACGGTGCAGGCGTCGTCCAATTCCAAGAGCAGGTCTGCCCGGCAAAACGCCAGTGCGACGAAACGTTCCCGGTCGGACTTGACCTCCGCCGCCTTGCCGCGTTTCCGTGCTGTCTCGCCATCCGTCGCCACGACGCCTCCGGCCAAGCCTGTCATGCTGTCGTCTCCAAAACCTTAACGCAGTCGGCGCCGGCGGTCCATGGAACGACCTTGGCGCTATTTGTTATGATTTCGTAACAAATAGCCGTCCGAAAAAATGTGACCAAGTTCACATTTGACGGGAATTCCTCAAGACCCGGGCGCCGGATCGGTCAGGTCGTCGAGCCGCTTTGCCAGGGCGTCATAGCGGAAATCGGACAGCTTATAGAGCCATTCCTCTGTCCGTTCCTTTAGGTGGGCAAACTCCGCGCGTCCTTCGGAGCTGTCCGCGCCGCCTTCGACGCGGAGATCGACCCAATACTCCGGGTCGCCGTCGCCGCCGGGGCGGGCCGCCTGTTTTTCCAGCAGGGCCGTGATCTTCAAGCCGTCGAAGGTTTCATAGACGATGCGCACGGCCCTGGCCGGGTCGACTTGGTGCTTGTCGCGCCTGATCATGTCCAGCACCTGATAGTCGCCGATCGTCGAGGCCACGCCATTGACCGTGAGGGCGCTCTTGATTTTTCGCTCACCGGGGACGTCGGCCAGGATGAAATCGGAGTCGCCGGCCTGGTCCTTGAACACGTGGACGGTTTCGCCGTCGGGATGGGTGATTTCGACCCGGCGGATGCGCTCGGTCTCGATGTCGAAGATACGGCGGTCGATCCAATCGAAGATCAGCCGGTCGACGGTCATGTCGCCGCGCCCGACCCAGGTCTGATTCGATCCGGGCAGGCGAAAGTAGGCGCCGCCCCGGGTCGATCCCTCGATCGTGCTGCGCGCCGTGCCGACCACCAGATCGGCCATCGCCACACCGTCCTTATCGAACAGCCGCACGCCCGTGGACTGGGTGCCCGGTGCCGCCGGATCGCCCAGTTCGAGGCGGGAAAACAGCTCTGGGTTGGTCGTTTTCGGCGCCAGATAGGTCAACTGCGCGACCCGAAGGGCCAGGGAATCAAGCTCCCCGGCCTTGGCCGGATACATGTCGCGCTCGACGATCACCCATGCGGCCTTGCCGTCGGCGCCGGCCTGACGCTGGAAGGTCAGAACGCCGCCCTCCTCGCTTTCGATGCGGATCTTGGCGACATCGTTGACCCGGTCGATCAAACCCGGCACCACGGGATCGCCCAGGTTGGCATGGACTTCGTCACCGGGCCGGGTCAGCACCGCGGCCGCCGCCGCGGCAACGCCGGCGATGGTCGCGATCAACAGGATCAGGAAAGTGCGTGCCTGCATTCTCGGGCTCTCCCTGCCTTGGCTCAGCCGGCCTTGGCTCAGCCGGCCTGTGGGCCGGCCGTCCGCCTGAAGCGCCGGACGATAACGACGACCATGGCGATACCGCCCAGGACCAGCGGGATCGCCGCGATATTGAGGAACTTCAACCAGGCATCCAGCGTATCGATGTCCTTCCTCAATTCATGCTGAACGTCGCGCAGGTCGCGGCGGATTTCGACGATCTTCGCGCGGAAAGACTCGATCTCGCGCTTCTCCTCGCTGCTGAGGATGACCTCGCCGCCGGCGTTTTCGCGGCTGGTCATTTGTTCCATCTTGGCCTGCGTGTCGTTCAGTTCACCGACCAGCTTTTCCTGCTTGGTGCGGAACTGGCGCTCGGCGGCAAGTTGGATTTCCTCGACCATCAGGAACGGCCGCCGCGAATCGCCGCGCGAGCGCAGGCCGAGCAGCGCAGCGCCGCCGGTCAAATTCTCCAGCGCGTTGATCACGAAATCGCCGTTTCCGGCATAGGGCACCAGCAACTGTTCGCCGGTCACGTTGCGGACTTCGGCCCAAAGATTTTCGTGCAGCATGTCCGTATCGGCGACGATGATCGCGTTGAACGGCCGCCGGGCCTCGGCGATATGACGGGCCTTGCGTTCCGCATGGGCCTTCTGGGCCGCCGCGTCCGACGCGGCACCCAATTTCGGCGGACCGTCGGGAAAAGCGGTTTTGACCGGGCCGGTGACCCGCGCGGCGATGGTCAACTTGCCGGCTTCCGGCTTGAAGTCGCGGAACAGTCCGACCACGTCGATCCGCCCGCGCAGCTTGGCCACGTCAATCGCCTGGGACTGCTCGGACGTGGTGATCAACGGCTTGAACGTCGTTGTCGCGCCCTCGGCCGAGGTCAGGATGCCGGCACTGCCCAGGTTGATGCCGCGCACGTCTGCGACCACCGCGTCCGTGGTTTCCATATGCCGCCGGTCGAGCGCGTTCCAGGCGACGTAGTCGACCAGCGTGATCTGGCCCTGATGGCGGACATTGACCCGGCGCGCGGTCTCCAGGTCGCCGGCCACCTTGTCCGGCGTCAGCGCCACGCCCCAGGCCTGCAACAACGGACCCAGGTCCGACGGCCCCGGTTGGCGCCCGGGACCCGGCGCCTCGGTTTCGGCCAGGGGGTCGATGAACGCCAGGACCCGGCCGCCGCGCATCACGAATTGATCGATGGCGTAGAGCGATTCCTCGGTCAACCCGTTGGGGTGAACGATCAACAGGACATCGACCTCGTCGGGCACGCTTTCCAACTGCGCCGGCAGGGTGCGAACCTGGAACAGTTCACGGATCTGGTTCATCACAGCCCAGGCCGGGGCCGGCCGCTGACCCATCATGAAGCCGCCTTCGATCGGCAGGCGCGTGACCGTGCCGATCACCGGCTGGTCCAGGGTCGCCAGGCCGTAGATCAGCTTCGTCAGGTCGTATTCCAGGAACGGTTCGCGTTCCGTGGTGAAGAACGGGATCACCTTCAGCCCCTCGACCGCGTTGGTCCCGGCCAGGCCGAAGTATCCCCGGTCGCCGGTCGCGTCATAGGGCACGCCCTGAAGACCGAAGGTCACGGCCTCGTCCTCGCGTTCGGAAAACGGCTCGGGGTTGTAGACTTCCAAGCGGATCTTGCCGTCGGAGATGTCGACGTAGCGCTCCAAGAGCTCGCGGATCCGGTTGGCATAGGCGGCATGCCCCGGATAGGCCTCGCCCAGGGAGCGGGTGAAGAAGAACCGCAGGGTGATCGGCTCGTCCAGCGAGCTCAGCACCCCCCGCGTTCCCTCGGACAGGGTGAACAGCCCCCGCTCGGTCAAGTCGACCTGGCCCGAGCGCAGGCTCAGGTTGATCGCCAGGTTGACCGCCAGGAACAACACGGCGGCAAGGAAAATACCCATCACGGCCAGGCGGTTGCGTTCGATCTTGGCAATGGTTTCGATCATGGCGCGCGTCCCGTCTCCGACCTCAAGCCGACTTCTTCACTTCGACGACGATCACGTTGACGAACAGCCAGAAGGCGATCAGCGAGATGAAGAAGAACACGTCGCGCAGATCGATGACGCCGCGCATCACCGCATCGAAGCGGACCAGGAAACTGAGGCTGGCCACGGTATCGACGATCAACGGCGGGGCCCAGGCGTGGAAGAAATTCAGAACCAGTTCCAGGCCGCTCATGGTGAACAGGAAACAGACCGTGGCGGCGATGATGAAAGCGATCACCTGGTTCTTGGTCATCGCCGACATGCAGGCGCCGATTGCCATGAAGGCGCCGGCCATCAGGAAACTGCCCAAGTATCCGGCGACGATCACGCCGTTGTCCGGGGCGCCGAGCACGTTGACGGTGATCCAGATCGGGAAGGTCAGGGCCAGGGCGATGCCGCAGAACACCCAGGCGGCCAGGAACTTGCCGAGCACCGCCTCGGTCGTCGTCACCGGCAAGGTCATCAACAGCTCCATTGTCCCGGTCTTGCGTTCCTCGGCCCAGAGCCGCATGGCGACGGCCGGGATGAGGATCAGGTAAAGCCAGGGATGGAAACGGAAGAACGGCTCCAGGTCGGCCTGGCCGCGGCCGAAAAAATCACCCAGATAAAAGGTGAAGGCACCGGTCAGGGCCAGGAAGATGACGATGAAGACCAAGGCCAGCGGGGTCGCGAAATAACCGGCCAGTTCCCGCTTTGCGATGATCCAGGTGTTACGCATCGCCCACCGCCTCCGATTGATCCGTCAGGGTAATCTGGCGAAACACGTCGTCCATCTGGCCGCGCTCGACATACATTTCCTCGGGCGTGACGTTTTCGGACCGGAGATAGTCGCCGACCGGAACGACGATCGAACGCCCGTCCTTCGGCGTCGCCCGAAAGGCGGCAACGCCGTTGACCGGGCCGCCGTCCAGCGGGTTGACCGCCGCGACTTCGGGCAGCGCCCTGAGGCCGGCGACCACGGGGTCGGCCGTATCGGCCGCCAGCTTGACGACCACCGCGTTATGCCGGCCGTCGCGACTGAGCAGCTGTTCAGGCGTGCCGTCGGCCAGCAACCGGCCGTGGGCGATGATCACAGCGCGCGAACAGACCGCTTCGACCTCTTCCAGAATATGGGTCGAAATGACGATCGCCTTTTCCGCGGCCATGTCCTTGATCAGGGTCCGGACCTGGTGCTTCTGGTTCGGATCCAGGCCGTCCGTCGGCTCGTCCATGATCAGCACTTCCGGGTCGTGCAGGATCGACTGGGCCAAGCCGACGCGGCGCTTGAAACCTTTGGAGAGCGTCTCCACCGGACGGGTGAAGACCTCGTCCAGGGCGACCATCTCGCGTACCCGGTCGACCCGGCGGCCGATCTCGGCGCCGGAGAAACCGCGCACCTCGGCGATGAACTTGAGAAAGGATTGCACGGTCATGTCGCCATAGGTCGGCGCGCCCTCCGGCAGATAGCCGATCGCCGCCTTGACCTGGAGGGGCGCCTGGCCGACGTCGTGGCCCATGACCCGGGCCGTCCCCGCCGTCGGCGTCAAATATCCGGCGACCATCTTCATGGTCGTCGACTTGCCGGCGCCATTGGGCCCCAAGAAACCCAGGACCTCGCCTCGGCCGACGGTCATCGAAACGTCGTCGACCGCGGTCAACGCGCCGAAACGCTTGGTCAGGTTTTCCAGGACGATCATATCGGTCATGGGCGGGTCACTCGGCGAAAGACGGTCGCTTGGCGGGGCAAGGTCGTTCGGCGGGGGGACGGATCGACAGGGGATCTGTCGCCGGCGAAAATCGGCGCCAACGCCAAGCGGTGGTTTGATCCCATATGGCCGAGGCGGACGCAAGGGCGGAATGCCCGCGCCGCCGCGTCGCCGGATCGCCTCAAACAAGGGCGCATCGTCGTTTCTGTCTCCCTGCGATGACAACTTTGCGTGCCGTTACGCGGCAGGGAGATAACCCGTCCTCGGGGTTTTTCAAGACGTCGAGAGTGAAATTTTGCCGGAAGGGCCGCCTAAACGGCGCGGGAGTGTCGCGCCGTCGTGGCCGCCAGATAACGGTCGAACTGGGCGGCGACGACGCGCATCAGCGGCCGCGCGCCTTCCGGCACGGTGATCCGCGCACCGGACCGTTCGACCAGACCGTCGGCCTCCAGCGTTTCCAACCGCGCCAATTCAGGGGCGAACGCACCGGTTCCGCCAAAGGTGTCGAGATCGACGGCCATTTCGCACATCAAGCGTTCGATGATCTTGGCTCGCTGGCGGTCGTCGGCGTCGATCTCCAGCCCCTTGACGATCGGCGGTTCGCCGGCCTCGACCCGCCGCCGATAGCCGCCGGCGTCCGGCGCGTTCTGAACGAAACCCTGACGGAAGCCGCCGATCGCCGAGGCGCCGAAGGCGACCAGCGTCGCCGAAACGTCGGTCGTGTAGCCCTGGAAATTGCGCCGCAGTTTGCCGGGGGTCGACGCGGCGACGGCGAGGTCGTCCTCCGGCCGTGCAAAATGATCCAAGCCGACCCTTTGGTATCCGGCCGCGGCAAGAACCTCGGCCGCCGCCTCGGCCTGAGCATGACGGCCGACCGCACCGGCCATGGGATAGCCGTCGAGCAGGCGTTGATGTTTTTTCATCCAGGGCACATGGGCATAACCGAACAGGGCGATGCGTTGGGCACCCAGGTGGATCGCCTGTTCCGCCGTGCGCCGGGCGGTTTCCCGGGTCTGCAGCGGCAGGCCGTACATCAGGTCTAGATTGATGCGGTTGATCCCGGCGAGATAAAGCAGCGCCACCGCGCGTTCGACAACCTCCAACGGTTGGACCCGGTTGATCGCCCGCTGGACCTCGGCATCCAGATCCTGGACCCCGATACTGACCCGGCGAACGCCGGCATCGGCCATTGCCTGGACCAGATCCGCGTCAAGATTGCGCGGATCGGCTTCAAGGGCGATTTCCGTCTCTTCGTCGATCTCAAAATGACGGCCGAGGCACTCCATCACCTGGGCGAACTGCCGGGCGCTGACGATGTTCGGCGTGCCGCCGCCGAAATGCAGGTGCGAGACCTTGGGCCGCGCCGCCAACCGGTCGCCGACCAGGTCGATTTCCCGGGCCAGGACCGAAAGATAGTCGGCCACCGGTTTGTCGCGTTTGGTGATCTTGGTGTTGCAGCCGCAATAGGTGCAAAGTTCGCGGCAGAACGGGACATGGACATAAACGGAAATGCGGCCGTCGTCCGGATCGATCCGCGCCAACCAATCACCGTATTGTTCGGCGCCGACCCCGTCGTGGAAATGCGGTGCCGTCGGATAACTGGTGTAGCGCGGCACCGGGCCGCCGTACTTTTCAAGAAGGGATACGTCCATTACCGAAACCTGTCTATCACGCTAACCTCCACGCTAACCCCACCTGACCATCCCCCCGATGGCTCCCCGGCATGGGAGGCGGCCGGACGCCGCAGGCTGAAACCCCGGCCTCTTCTATAACCCCAGCCTCTTCTATAACCGAAGTGCGGGGCGCCCCGCCTTGACACAGATCACGCCGGCGATCGGCGGCGGATCACGGCGGCGGCGGTTCACCGAAGCCGCTTCATGTCGGCACGCCCGGCGGGTTTCACTGGAAATTCATGGCGATGGTCCTTATATCGGGGCGTTATTATTCCTGGGTCATCAAACGAACGGCGGAAGACGAGGTTCCCCATGGCGAACAAATGGACGCCCGATAGTTGGCGCGGCAAGCCGATCCTTCAGGTCCCCGAGTATCGGGACGCGAGTGCACTGGAAGACATGGAGGCCGATTTACGGCGGCGGCCGCCGCTGGTTTTCGCCGGCGAAGCACGGTCGCTTAAGCGCGCTCTGGCCACGGTCGCCGAGGGCGAAGCCTTTCTGTTGCAGGGCGGGGATTGCGCCGAAAGCTTCGCCGAATTCCACCCCGACAACATTCGCGACACATTCCGCGTGTTGCTGCAGATGGCCGTGGTTTTGACCTACGGCGCGGCGCTTCCGGTCGTCAAGGTCGGACGCATGGCCGGCCAATTCGCCAAACCGCGCTCCAGCCCAACGGAAACCCAGGGCGAGGTGACCCTCGATTCCTACCGCGGCGACATGGTCAACGGCATGGACTTCACCGAGGACGCCCGGGCACCCGATCCGGACCGGCTGATGCGGGTCTACAACCAATCGGCATCGACCTTGAACCTGCTGCGCGCCTTCGCCCAGGGCGGTTACGCCGACCTGCATAAGGTCCATCAATGGAACCTGGGCTTCGTCGCCGACAGCGCCGAAGGTGAAAAGTATTCCGACCTGGCCGACCGCCTGGACGAGACGCTCGCCTTCATGGCCGCCTGCGGCCTGACCTCGGAGACGACGCCGCAGATCCGGGAAACGGATTTCTACACGTCCCATGAAGCTCTGCTGCTGTGGTACGAACAGGCCCTGACCCGGATCGACTCGACGACGGGCGACTGGTACGACACCTCGGCCCATCTGTTGTGGATCGGCGATCGCACCCGCCAGCCGGATGGCGCGCATGTGGAATTCATGCGCGGCATCGCCAATCCCATCGCCTTCAAAGCAGGACCCAGCCTCGAACCGGACGAACTGATTCGCCTGATCGACATTCTCAACCCGTCGAACGAAGCCGGCCGGATCACGGTGATCGCCCGCATGGGCGCCGACAAGGTGGCGCAGGGCCTGCCGCCCCTGGTCCGCAGGGTCAAGGCCGAGGGACGCAAGGTCGCCTGGGTGTCGGACCCCATGCACGGCAACGTGATCAAGGCGTCCAACGGCTACAAGACCCGGCCGTTCGACCGCATCCTGTCGGAGGTTCGGGATTTCTTCGCCGTGCACCAGGCGGAAGGCACCCATGCCGGCGGCGTGCATCTGGAAATGACCGGCCAAGATGTCACCGAATGCACCGGCGGCGCCCAGGCGATCAGCGACGCGGATTTGACGCATCGCTACCACACCCATTGCGATCCGCGCCTGAACGCCCGTCAGGCGCTGGAATTGGCGTTCCTGGTGGCCGAAACCCTGAAACAGGCGCGGACCCCGAAACTGCGCCGGGCCGCGCAACCGTCGTAGGCGGTGCCCGGCCGGCGCC
>JANQIJ010000101.1 GCA_028282185.1 Rhodospirillales bacterium | reverse complement strand
CATGTCTTGGTCGATGACACCGGCATCGCGGACCATCTGGACAAAAGGCTCGGAACTGCCGTCCATAGCCGGAACTTCCGGGCCGTCGAGTTCAATCAGCGCGTTGTCGATGCCGCAACCGGCCAGGGCCGCCATCAAGTGCTCGACGGTTCCCACCGTGACACCCGCGTCATTGGCGATGACCGAACACAGCCGCGTGTCGGCGACCCGGTCCCAGCGGGCGGCGATATCGCCGTCGGCGTCGACATCGGTCCGGCGAAACACGATTCCATGATCCACCGGCGCGGCGCGCAGAACCATCGTCACCGGGACGCCCGAATGCAACCCCACGCCGCTTTCAGAAACATCTTGTCGAAGTGTCCGCTGACGCACGGCGGTCTGAATGGCGGCCGTCTCGACGCTGCCGTTGGCCTTGCCGTTCTTCGTGCTCTTGTTCTTTTCGGTCTTGTTCTTCTTGGTCTTAATGTGACCCTCGGTCAGCCCCATCTGGAAATCCCTTATATGCCGTCGTCTCGTCGTCTGCGGTGCCGTTCTGCGTGGCGCCACCGGCAAGGAGCCGTTCGTCTTCCAAAAAACCTTGCCCGCGGCTGATTTTCCGCAATTATCCGGGGGCCAATATAAACGCCGCCGGGGAAACTCAAGAGCTCCCGAGTTCTTGATAGCCAGAACCCGGGAGACCCTCAAATCACTATTTGTTTCCGAATGTTACGGTCTCAAACCGTGCCCTCAATTGGCCTGGCGCCGCAGAAAAGCGGGAATATCGAGCAAATCGTCCTCGGCTTCCGGCGGGGCCGGCCGGTCGGTCGGATCGACACCACCGAGGGCCGGTTTTTCCGACTCGGCGGGCGCCATCGTGGCTACCGGTTCAGGTGTTGCCGCGGGCTCCACCGGCGCGGGTGTCGCCGCCGGTTCGGTCGTGGCCGGCGGACGCGTCCGGATCAGGGCATCGATCGTGCCGCCCGTGGCGGCTTCGTCGGATGCCGCCTGGGCCGGCGCCTCGGGATGGGGAATGGCGCGTGACGGCGCGGGACCGGCGGCGGGTTGCTCGGGCCGCGCCCGGCCGGTGCCGGTGACCCGTTCGAACAGCGACAACCCGCGTTCCTTGGCGCTCGGCTTGTCGCCTGCCTTTGCCCCGTCCTTGGCCCGGTCCTTACGGACTCGGCGCAGCAGCCCGGCGGCCTTGGACGGCCGGCCGGCATCGTCGCTGTCGCCATTGATCATCGCCGCCGTATCGAAGGGATCTGCCTGTGATTCCGAAGGCGCATTGCCGTCCTCGGCAACCTCCATGGGTTTCGGCGGGATGAAAGCTTCGACATTGTCGCTGCCCGGCATCGCCGCCGGCGCGCCGATCACGGGGCCGTCCATGGGCGGGTCCAACGGCGCCTGTTCGGCGTCGATGGGTTCCGCCGCGGGCGGCGGCGCCGATTCGACCGACTCCATGCTCGGCGGCGGCGCGTCACCCGCAATGCCGGCGACAATGTCGTCACCGGATTCGGTGGTCGCCGGTTCGATGGCCGCCGCATCCATGG
Source organism: Rhodospirillales bacterium (assembly GCA_028282185.1). GTDB lineage: Bacteria > Pseudomonadota > Alphaproteobacteria > Rhodospirillales > Casp-alpha2 > UBA1479. Next base: position 6,762 of record JANQIJ010000101.1, on the reverse strand, counting down.
ACGGCGACGACGTTTCGGCGACGGCCGGATCCGGTTGGGCCGCCATCCCGGCTTCCTCGGCCGGACGCGGGACGCGAACCGGTTCGATTCGCTGAGTCTGCGACAACATGGTCAGATGCGACGGCTCAATGCCTTCCACCGCTTCCAGACCCGTTGCGACCACGGAAACCCGCATCGTTCCCTCAAGCGTCTGGTCGAACGCCGAACCGATGATGATATAGGCGTCTTCATCGACCTCGGCACGGACCCGGTTGGCGGCCTCGTCGACCTCGAACAAGGTGATGTCTTCGCCGCCGGTGATATTGATCAGCACGCCCCGGGCGCCGCGCATCGATGCGTCGTCCAACAGCGGATTGGAAATCGCCGCCTCGGCCGCGTCAAGCGCCCGACGTTCGCCGGCGGCCTCGCCGGTGCCCATCATGGCGCGGCCCATGCCGGACATGACCGATTGGACATCGGCAAAATCCAGGTTGATCAGGCCCGGCATGACCATCAGGTCGGTGATCGAACGGACCCCCGAATACAGCACGTCGTCGGCCATCTTGAAGGCGTCGGCAAAGGTCGTTTTCTCGTTCGCCACGCGGAACAGGTTCTGGTTGGGTATGATGATCAAGGTATCGACATAGCCGGCCAGTTCGTCCAAACCCGCCTCGGCCAGGCGCATCCGGTGACTGCCCTCGAACTGAAACGGCTTGGTCACCACGCCGACGGTGAGAATGCCGTGTTCGCGGGCCGCCTTGGCGATCACCGGGGCCGCGCCCGTGCCCGTGCCGCCGCCCATGCCGGCGGCGATGAACAGCATGTTCGACTGGCCCAGTTCGTTGAGCACCTCGCCGATCGATTCCTCGGCCGCGGCGCGGCCGACCTCCGGCTTGGAGCCGGCGCCGAGCCCCTTGGTCACGCCGCCGCCCAATTGGATACGGCGTTCAGCCTTTGAGCCTTTCAAGGATTGGGCATCCGTATTGGCAACGATGAAATCGCAGCCTTCCAAGTTCGCCGCGATCATGTTCGATACGGCGTTGCCGCCAGCGCCGCCGACGCCGATTACGCTGATCCTGGGTTTCAGTTCCGGCGCGTCGCTGTCTTCCGGTACGGTGATCTTAATGGTCATTTTTCTGCCTCCGATGATTACTTGCCGTTCCACCAAATGCAACCTCGGCCGCGGTGACCCAGGAGGCAAAGAAGGAAGACAATTGGATCAAGTTGATTCTCCTGATTAAAAGTTCTGCCGCAGCCATTGCCCGAACCGCCCGAGCGCCCCGCTGCGTTCCTTGACCGGCTGGAAATCGCTTCCGGCCACCTCCAAAGGGTTCTCGACGGCGTAACGGACCAATCCGACCGAGGTCGCGAACCCCGGACCGGACACAGCCTCCGACAACCCTTCAATTCCTCTCGGCCGGGCTTGGCGGGCCTGGCGGCCAAGCACGTCGGCCGCCAGTTCGGCCAAACCCGACAGTTGACTGGCTCCACCGGTCAGCACCACCCGCTGACCGATCGCCTTGTCGAAACCGCTCGCTTTCAAGCGGTCGCGGACCAGTTCCAGAATTTCCTCCGCCCGCGGACGGACGATGCCGACCAGAACGGACCGCGGCACCTGGGTTTCGCTATGGTCGTTGTCCTCGCCGATCAGCGGGACCGGGATCATTTCCGCGTCGTCGGACGGCGACGGAATGACATTGCCGAACAACGTCTTCATGCGTTCGGCACTGTCCAAGGGCGTCGACAGGCCGCGCGCGATATCGCTGGTCAAATGGCCGCCGCCCAAGGGGATGATGTCCGTATGGACCGGCTCGCCGTCGCAGAAGATTGCCAGGGACGTGACACCACCGCCAAGGTCGATGCAGGTCGTGCCCAGTTCCCGTTCGTCATCGACCAGGCATGCCAGGGCCGAGGCCAAGGGCGTCGCGACCAAAGCCTCAATCTCCAAATGACACCGCTCGATGACGGTTTTCAGGTTCTTCACCGGGCTGGTCTGCGCCGTGACCATGTGCAAATTGACACCCAGCCGGTCGCCGTACATGCCGCGCGGATCCCGCACACCGCGGTTTTCATCGACGCTGTAGCCGACGGGAATGGAATGGATCAGGTCGTGATCGGCGGGCTTGTTGGCTTCGAGAATTTCCGGCGACAGCACCCGGTAAAGATGGACGTCGTCGATCTCCCGGCCACCGGTTTCCGTTTCCGCCGCGATCAGTCTTGACGCCGGGCGGCCACAGGACAGATTGACGTAGACCTTGTGAATGTTCTCGCCGACCATCGCTTCGGCCGCTTCGACGGTGGACCGGATCGTCGCCTCGGCGGCATCGAGATCGATGACGCTGCCGTTCTTGATGCCATGCGAGCGTTGATGACCGATGCCCACGACCCGGGCGGAAACGCGGTCGCCGGCAACCCCGGCGGCAAGCCGCGCGATCAAACAGGAAACCTTGGCGCTGCCCAAGTCGAGCACCGCGACCAGACCGGTCCGTGGTTTCGAATTGCCGAACGGTTTGTTCATGCGTTCATCGCCTTTCTTGGTTGTCCGGTTACGCTCATGTCTCTTGGCCCTTGGGACGTCTCGGCGGTTTCGGCTTGACCGCCTTGCGAACGATCAGGCGGTCCGGCAGGCGCAGGTCCAGGACCTCGACATCGCGGGCCAGGACCTTGTGTTGGCGCTCGTATTCAGCCAGGCGAAGCCAAGCGCCGGCGGGGTCGTCCTCAGGCAACTGAACGTCGATCCCGTTCTCCAGAACCAGGTTCCAGCGCCGGCCGGACACCCGAACCGCGGCACGAACCCGGGCCATCAACTCCGGTTCCGACTTAAGCGTCGTCAGCAGGGCCATGGCATGGGTCGGCGCGTCGGGGCCGACCACTACGGGAAGGTCGGAGAACCGCTCCAACCCGCTCTTGAGGATCACCTCGCCGCGTTCGTCGATCAGCTGGAACGCGCCCTTGTTCTGCCACAGCGCCAGAGGCTTGCGTTCGGTGATATGCAGCACCACGGTATCGGGCAGCATGCGCTCGACAACCGCATGCCGCACCCAAGGCAACTGTTCGACGCGATGGCGCGCGGCCTCGGGGTCGAAGCCGAACATCGGCGCGCCGCGCGTCAGCTTGAGCGCCGCCAGGAGTTTCGGCCGAGGCGTCTGCGAACGGCCGGTGACGTAGATGTCGTCGATCCTGAGGCCGGCGCGCGCGGCCTGACCAATGGCCCACCATTTGGCTGTGTCCGCGTGGCTCGCGACCAGGCCCCGATCCCAAATCCACCACCCGCCGACCGCCGAGCCACCGAGCAGCATGGCAACACCGGCGGCCATCGCGGCGCGCCCCAGCCGTCCGCGAACGACACGCTTGCGCGGCGCCCCGGTTTTTTGCGCCTTGGGCGCGGCGGGGCTGTCTTTTTTCTTCGCGCTGCCGCGTCGAGCGGCCTTCGCCTTCGTCTCGGTCATTCAATCGCACTCCGCCCGTTCAACCATCCAGGCAACCAATTCCGGAAACGACAGGCCCGCATGGGCAGCCTGTTCCGGGACCAGCGAGGTCGGCGTCATGCCCGGTTGGGTGTTGATTTCCAGCATGTACAGATCGTCGCCATCGAGCCGCAGGTCGGCGCGGGCGACACCGCGGCATCCGACCACCGCGAACGCCATTTCCGATAAACGCAGCGCCCGGTCGTAAACCTCGGGGGTCAGGTCCGCCGGTATCACATGGATCGACCCGCCGTCGGCGTATTTCGCGTCGTAGTCGTAGAACCCGCGCTCGGTGGTGATCTCGGTCACCGCCACGGCGTCGCCGGCCATCACAGATACGGTCAATTCGCGCCCGGGGATGAAACGCTCGACCATCACCTCTTCGCCATAGGCCCAGCCATCGCCTTGAAAAGGTGGGATGTTGTCGCCTTCGCGAACGATATGGATACCGACGGAAGATCCTTCGTTGACCGGCTTGACGACATAGGGCCGGGCCATGGGTTCTTCGGCCCGGGCGGCCTCCACGGTGGTGATGACGTGCTCGGCCACGGGAATGCCCGCGGCTTCGAACAGACGCTTGGCCATCGGCTTGTCCATTGCCAGGGCCGAGGCCAGCAGTCCGGAATGGGTGTAGGGAATCCCGAGAATGTCCAACAAACCCTGAACGCAGCCGTCTTCGCCGAAGCGCCCATGGAGCGCGTTGAACACCGCGTCCGGGCGTGGGAACAGGCGCGTCAGCAAGCCACCCATGTCACGCTGGACGTCGATCGTCGTCACGCTGTATCCCGCGCCGGTCAAGGCGTTGGCGCAGGCCGCGCCGGAAACCAGCGAGATTTCGCGTTCGGCCGACCATCCGCCCATCAGGACCGCCACCTGCTTGCTCATGACGCGACCTCCGCCAGACCGCCGGCGGGATCGCCGATGCGGCGGATCTCCCAATGCAGTTGCACGCCGGTCTCGGCCAAAACCCGGCGGCGCACTTCCTCGCCCAGGCCTTCCAAGTCCGCCGCCGTGGCGTTGCCGGTATTGATCAGAAAGTTGCAATGCTGCGGTGAGACCTGGGCACCGCCGCGGATCAAGCCGCGACAGCCGGCCCGCTCGATCAGTTCCCAGGCCTTGAGGGTTTCACCGTCTTCATTGGCGGGGTTGGCGAAGGTCGAGCCGCCGGTGCGCGCCTTGACCGGCTGGCTGTCCTGCCGGGCGTCCTGGATTTCCTTCATCCGCAGGGCAATGGCCGCGGCCTGGCCCGACCGTCCTTCGAACGTGGCCTCGGTAAAGATCGTGCCTTCCGGCTGCGCCGAACGGCGATAGGCGAAGGCCATGTCGGCCGGGGTCAGGGCCGCAACCTGGCCCCGGCCGTCAGTCCCGCCGCTGACTGCCCGAGCGGCCACGAAGATGTCCTTGATTTCCGCGCCGTAGGCGCCCGCGTTCATGGTAAGCGCGCCGCCGATGGTGCCGGGGATGCCGATCAGGAACTCGAATCCGGCGATCCCGGCGTCCCGCGCGGCGCGGGCGACGTTGACGTCCATGGCGCCGGCGCCGGCGGTGATCCGCCGGCCGTCCACGCGAATGCCGGCGAAGGCCTTGCCGAGGCGCAGGACGACGCCGCGGACGCCGCCGTCCCGGACCAATAGGTTCGAGGCAACGCCGATCACCGTGACCGGCACGTCCGCCGGCAAGGCGGCCAGGAATGCGGCCAGGTCGCCCGCATCGGCCGGTTCGAACAGGACTTCCGCCGGACCGCCGACGCGGAACCAGCAGAAAGGCGCCAGCGGCACCCCCGCGATCAAGCGCCCGCGCACGGGGGGCAGGCGCGTCATCAGATCGCTGTTGCGTTCCGCCGCCATCATCCGCCCGCCTCCTTGCCGCCGTCGATTTCCCGCAGACCGCCGCCCAACGCCTGCATCTGTTCGGGCAGTGCGTTGGCCCATTGGGTGATGGTTCCGGCGCCCAGACAGACCACGAAGTCGCCGCGCCCGGCGGTCTCCAAGACCAGGCTGGCGAGGTCTTCCGGCTTGTCCAGGGCGATCACCCGGCGGTGGCCGTGGGTCTTCAGGCCGTCGACCAGGGCATCGCGGTCAATGCCCTCGATCGGCGCCTCGCCGGCGGCATGGACCGGGGCGACGATCACCGCGTCGGCATCGTTGAAGCAGGTGCAGAAATCCTCGAACAGGTCGCGCAGGCGGGTATAGCGATGGGGCTGGACCACGGCGATCACCTTGTCGGGCGTCGCCTCCCGCGCGGCGCCCAGCACGGCGGCGATTTCCACCGGATGATGACCGTAGTCGTCGATCACCGTGATACCGCCGACCGACCCCGTCTTGGTGAACCGCCGCTTGACCCCGGCGAACCGCGCCAGGGCACCGGCGAGGTCACCGTCGGCAAGGCCCATTTCCGTGGCGATGGCCACGGCGGCCAGTGCGTTCTGTACGTTGTGCTGACCATACATCGGCAGGTGCAGGTCGGCGATTTCCCGCGTCGATCCGGACTTGCGGTCTCGGATCACCGCGTCGAAAGCAATGCCGTCCAATCCGGGCGTCATGTTGACGCCGCGGACGTCGGCCTGGGGACTGAAGCCATAGGTCACGACCCGCCGGTCGGACAGGCGCGGGATCATGTTCTGGACCTCGGCGTGATCGACACAGAGCACCGCGAAACCGTAGAATGGAATGTTCTCGACAAAACTGACGAACGCGTTCTTCAGGGCTTCGTAATCGCCGTAATGGTCCAGGTGTTCGGGGTCCATGTTGGTCACCACGGCAATCGTCGCCGGCAGTTTCAGGAAGGTGCCGTCGCTTTCGTCCGCTTCGGCGACCAGCCAATCGCCGCCGCCCAACCGCGCGTTGGTGCCCCAGGCATTGATGATCCCGCCGTTGATCACCGTCGGGTCCAGGCCGGCGCCGTCCAACACCGCGGAAACCAAGGACGTCGTCGTCGTCTTGCCATGGGTGCCGCCGACGGCGATCGACCATTTCAGGCGCATCAATTCGCCCAGCATCTCCGCGCGGCGGACAACCGGGATCAGGTTGTCGCGGGCGGCGACGACTTCCGGGTTGTCGGCCTTGACCGCCGAGGAAACGACGATCACCTGGCTGTCGCCCAGGTTCCCGGCCTCGTGGCCGACGTGGACGGTGACGCCGAGCGCGCGCAAGCGCTTGACGTTGGCGCTGTCGGCGATGTCGCTGCCCTGAACCGAATAGCCCAGGTTATGCAGCACTTCGGCGATGCCACTCATGCCGATGCCGCCGATTCCGACGAAATGGATGATCCCGATATCAAGCGGAAGCGCCCTCATGCCGCGGCCCTCCCTTCGCCG
>JANQIJ010000077.1 GCA_028282185.1 Rhodospirillales bacterium | reverse complement strand
TCGCCTCCAGGTCCCAAAGCGCGCAGTCGATGGCGTTACGCGCGGCGCCCGGCGGCAATTGGGCGGCCAGACCGTCGCGGTCCAGACCGTCGGCCACGGCATCGGCGAGCGACGCGATCTGCCCGATGACGCTTTCCAAGGTCTCGCCATAGTGGCCATAGGGCACGCATTCGCCGCGCCCGGCCACCGGGCCCGTGGGGTCGTCCTCTTCCACCTCGACGACGACGACCTGGGCGTCGTATTTGGCGCCGCGGGCGATGACGAAGGGCCGAGCCAGGGGCCAGGCTTGATCGACAGCGGACAGCCGGCGGGCGATCATGGCGGCCTCCGGTCCTGGGTTACACCTGATGAGAGTATTCCCCGCGGCGCCCCCGGGGGCAAGTCGGCGATGATACCGGCGGGCGCGGTGGGTCTATTCCGGGCGCGGGACGGTGACCTGGGCCGTCGTGCCGTTGCCGTATTCGCTTTGCAGTTCAAGTCTGGCGCCATTGATCTCGCAAAGCGAATTGGCGATGTACAGCCCCAAGCCCAGGCCGTCATGGGTGATCTGGTGGCTGTCACGCGCCTGGGTGAAGGGCTCGGTCAGATGAATCAGGTCGCTTTCCGGGATGCCCGGCCCCTGGTCCGAAACCGCGAAGATTACCTTGTCGCCGGCGGTCCGGGCGCCGACCCGGACATGGCCCCGTTCCGGCGAGAACTTGATCGCGTTGGACATCAGGTTCGACAAGACCCGCATGAAATGGCAGCGGTCGAACAGGATTTCCGCCGGCATGTTCGCCGGATCGATTTCCAAGGAGATCTTGCGACGACGCGACGGCAGGTCGTGGGCGGCGCGGATTTCCTCGATCACCTCACGCGGGTCGATCATGTCCTGGCTAGTGGTCAGGTGGCCCTTTTCAATGCGCGCCAGGTCAAGAATATCGTTGATCAGGTCCAGAAGATGGGTCGAGGCCTTGCGGATGTTGCTCAGATACTCTTTCGAATCCGCCGGCTTGAAATCCCCCTCGATGCCCAGCTCGACCAGTTCGGCAAAGCCCATGATGGCGTTCAACGGGGTCCGCAGTTCGTGGCTCATGCAGGCCAGGAACCGCGACTTCGCGGCATTCGCCCGTTCCGCGTTCTCTTTTTCCCTTTCGAGTTCGGCGGTACGGGCGGTGACTTCCGCCTCGAGCCGCTCGTTCAATTCGCGGAGTTCCCGTTCCGCGGCCTTCTGGGCGGTGATGTCGTGGTGCCAGACCATGCGCGCCGGTTCGTTGCCGAATGTCCCGAGCCGGGAATTGAGGGATACCCAGATTTCCCGGCCGTCCAGGCGCCGACGCTGGGCCTCCAGGTCAACCAGATCCTGTCCGGCATCCTGCGCCTGCCGGCTTGTTTCCAGCAATGTCTCGTCGACCCATGTGTCGCGGATGTCCGTCTCCATAAGGTGTTGCGGGCTGTCGGCGGCGAACAGATCGACCATCGCCTGGTTGACGAAGACCCGCTTGTTCAGGCGGCTCGAGACCACGGCCAGGCCGACGGGGCTGCGGTCGAGAAGTTCTCGAAACAGAAGTTCCTGATTGACGATTTCGGTGATGTCCGCCTGCACTGTGACATGCCCGAAACCCGGTTTGGAATACCGCCGGATGCGCAATGTCCGGCCGTGTGTCGATTCCACGGTTTCGGGCCGGCCCTTGCGGTTCAGGTGGATCGTCTCTTGGCGTGCGCGGGCCAGGGTTTCCGGGTCGCCGGGGCCGTATTCACCCTGGCGCGCGAGAAACAACAGCATCTCGTACATCGGCAGGCCGGCTCTGGGGAAACCCTTGGGGAACCCCCAGAAGTCCATGAACGATTCATTCCAGAACAGCAGGCGGTCGTCCTCGTCATAGACAATGAAACCTTCGCCCATGCCTTCGACAAGCGCGTCGAGCAGCAGGTCGACGACCTCTGGTTTCAGCCTCGCCTTGTCCATGTTCACCCGCCACCCCTGCGGTTTAAAGCCAGCGGCCGCCGTGCCGGCGGCCGTGCGGTACCGCTCATGGTCGCGGTCCGGCGGGTGGGACTTTACGGAAAAAGCAGACCGATATCCATCCTTCTGGTCGGGTGCCCGCCCGGCACCGGGGTCAGGAGACGGCCCGCATCAGGCCTTCCGGGTCATGGGCGCCGCCGTCTTTGATGGCGCGCCAGACCTTCTGCGGCGTCAGCGGCATGTCGATATGGGTCACCCCGAAGTCGGTCAGCGCGTCGAGCACCGCGTTGACCACGGCAGGGCAGGCGCCGACGCATCCGGCCTCGCCCGCGCCCTTGACGCCCAAAGGGTTCTTCGCGGTCGGCTGGCCTTCGTAATAGCCGATTTCCATGTTGGGGATGTCGTCGGCGCGGGGCAGGCCGTAATCCATCAATGATCCCGTCATCAATTGACCGGTGTCCGGGTCATAGACGATGTTTTCCAAAAAGGCTTGGCCGATCCCTTGCGCCACGCCGCCCATGACCTGGCCGTCGGCCAGCATGGGATTGATGATCGTGCCGAAGTCGTCCATCACCCAATAGCCGGCCAGGTCGACGACCCCGGTTTCCGGATCGACTTCCGCCGCCGCCGCGTGTACCCCGTTGGGGACCGAGATAACGCCTCGCTCGAAGACCGACGAATGGTCCAGGCAGCCGGGCTCCATCCCGTCGGGCAGCCTGTCAGCGTCCATCGAGGCGTCGATTACGTCGGCCATCGAGACGGAACCGCCGCCGGCGGCGAAGCGCCCGTCCTCGAAGCTCAGATCTTCGGTTTCCGACTGCAGCAAATGCGCGGCCAGCGGTTTCGCCAAATCGACGATTTCACGGGCGGCCTGCAGGACGGCGCTGCCGCCGACCTCCATCCCGCGCGAACCGCCATGGCCGCCGCCCAAGGGGGTTGCCTGGGTGTTCGATTGCACGAACCGGACCCGGTCGAGATCGATCCCCAATTCGGCGGCGAGAATTTGCGACAGCGACGTTTCATGCCCCATGCCCGTGGAAGAGGTGCCGACGGCAAGGCCGACCGAACCGTCCGGGTTGAAGGTCACGCTGGCGTGCTCCTTGGGCCCGCCGCCGGTGCATTCCAGGTAGGGCGCGATGGCGAAGCCGAATTTGCGGCCCTTGGCCTCGGCCGCGGCGCGCAGCTCGGTCAGGCCCGCCGCCTCGGCCATCTTCATCGTTTCCTCGAACAACAGCGGGAAGTCGCCGGAATCGACATCCAGGCCCATGGGCGTTTTATGCGGCAGCATCTCCGGCGGCATCAGGTTCTTGCGGCGTAGCTCGATCGGATCCATGTTCAGCTTGCGCGCCGCGTATTCGATGATCCGTTCCGTCTGGAAGGTGGCTTCCGGCCGGCCGGCGCCGCGATAGGGGTCCATGCACATGGTGTTGGTGAACACCGCCCGCGACGTATAGTACATGGCCGGAAACCTGTAGGGTCCCCCCTGGGTGCGGGCGGCGCCGCCGGTCGGCGTGAACGGACCCACGGTCCAGGCATAGGCGCCGATGGCGCCGACCGTATCCGTGCGCAGGGCCAGGAAACGGCCGTCGGCGTCCAAGGCCAGGGTCACCCGCGATGTCTGGCCCCGGCCATGGGTGTCCGATTGGAAGCTCTCCGAGCGGGAATTGATCCACTTCACGGGCCGGCCCAAACGCTTCGCCGCATACAGGCACAAGGGCGGTTCCGGATAGGTCGAGTTCTTGGCGCCGAAGCCGCCACCGACGTCCGGCGCGATGTGGTCAAGCTGGTCCTTGTCCAGGTTCAGGACTTGCGTCGCGAAGGCGTCCCGGTTGGCGTGGACGTTCTGGCTGGCGTTATAAAGAACGTATCTGTCGGTCGCGGCGTCATAGGCGGCGATACAGCCGCGCGGTTCGATCGGTACGGCGGTGACGCGGTTGTTCTCGATGTCCAGGGTCACAACATGGGCGGCTTCGGCGAGGGCCTTTTCCGTGCCCTCGCGGTCGCCCAGTTCGAAATCCAAACACAGGTTGCCCGGGATGTCGTCCCACAGCTGCGGCGCGCTCGGTTGCAACGCGGCCACCGGATCGATCACGGCGGGCAGTTCGTCATAGTCAACGTCGACCAGTTCCGCCGCCGCCTGGGCCTGCGCCGGGGTTTCGGCGACGACCAGGGCGACCGGTTCACCGACATATCGCGCCCGATCCATGGCCAGGCAATGGCGGTCCGACTGGCGCAAGGGCGAGCCGTCCTTCATCTTCTGGATGCCGGACTTGGTCGGGATCGGGCCGAAGCCTTCGCGCTGCCAATCGTCGCGGGTGACGATCAGCAGGACCCCGTCCATGGCCGCCGCATCGGCCGTGTCGATCGCGTTGATCGTGGCATGGGCGTAGGGCGAGCGGACGACCACGGCGCGCGCCTGATCGTCCAGGTTGATGTCGTCGATGTAGCGCCCGCGCCCGGTCAGGAACCGAAGGTCTTCCGTCCGCCGGACCCGCTCGCCGATGTTGACTTTGCTCATCTCGTCGTTTCCCAAGCTTAGGCTGTGGCTGCGGCCCGGGCGACCGCCCGTTTGGCCATGACGGTGATCAGATGCGCCCGGTAATCGGCCGCCGCGTGCATGTCGGTCATCAGATCGTCGGCCGGGACCGCGATCCCGTCCAGCGCCCCGGCGCTGAAACTGTCCGCAAGCGCCGTTTCCATCTCCGCCGCGCGGAAAACGCCGTCCTGCCCCGCGCCGGTGACGGCGACCCGGACACCGTCCGCCGTCTGGGCGACGAACACCCCGACCAGGGCGTAGCGCGACGCCGGATTGGGGAACTTTTCGTAGGCTGCCCTGTCCGGCGCGGCAAAGCGGACCCGGGTGATGATCTCGCCCTCGTTCAGGTTGGTGGTGAACAGGCCGTCGAAAAACGCCTCCGCTGCGATCTCGCGACGGTCGGTGACGACCGTCGCGTTCAGGGCCAGGACCGCCGCCGGATAGTCGGCGGACGGATCGTTGTTGGCGAGGGAGCCGCCGATGGTGCCGCGGTTGCGGACCTGCGGATCGCCGATCCGCCCGGCCAGGTCGGCCAGCGCCGGGATCGCCTGGCACACCGCTTCGGACGCGGCGACCGACGCATGGCGTGTCGTGGCGCCGATGGTGATGCCGTGGCCATCCGCCTCAATGCCGGAAAGATCGGCGATACCGTTCAAATCGATAACGTCTTCGGGCATCGCCAGGCCCTGTTTGAGGACCGGGATCAGGGTCTGCCCGCCGGCCATGTAGGCGCCGTCGTCGGACGCTTGGTGGGCTTGCCCGGCGGCGGCCAGATCGTCCGGCCGGGTGAAGTGGAAGTCTTGCATGATGGGCGCTCTCCTCCTAACCGCGCATCGCCTTGGCGCCGTCGAGGACGGCGGCGACGATGTTCTGATACCCGGTACAGCGGCAGATGTTGCCTTCCAGGCCGTGGCGCACCTGGGCTTCCGTCGGGTCCGGGTTTTCAGCGACCAGGGCCATGGCGGTCATCACCATGCCCGGCGTGCAGAACCCGCATTGCAGGCCGTGATGTTCGTGGAACGCCCGCTGCATGGGGTTCATCTCGCCCTCCGGGGCCAGGCTTTCGATGGTCTTGACCTCCGCGCCGTCGGCTTGTGCCGCCAGCACGGTGCAGCTTTTCACCGGCTTGCCGTCCAGATGGACCACGCAGGCGCCGCATTGGCTGGTGTCGCAGCCCATATGGGTGCCGGTCAGGCCCAGGGTTTCGCGAATAAACTCGACCAATAGAGTTCGGCCCTCGACGGTCTTGCTGACCGCCTGGCGGTTCACGTTCAGGGTGATGTCAGGCATGGAATCGACGTCTTTCTCGGATAATGCGCCGGCGCAAAAAACCGGCCGGTGCGGAGGATCGCTTTGTAAAATTGTATACAATGATTATATCTGAGAAAGTTCAATACGAAATCCAAGAGTGACCTTCAACTGTCATGCAATCGACCCCGTCTTCGTCGGGCGGACCGCCGCAAAGGTGCCGCGCCCGGTCCGCGCCCCTTGGCGCGGTGATCCTGGCCGCCGGGCGTTCGACCCGCATGGCGCCGAACAACAAACTGTTGGCGCCCTGGCACGGCGCGCCGGTGGTCCGCCACGCGGCTCGTGCGGCGCTCACCGCCGGGCTCGATCCGGTCGTCGCCGTCACCGGGCATGACGCCGTCGCGGTGGCCGAGGCCCTTGCCGGCCTGGCCCTAAATCTGCATCACAACCCGGCCTATGGCGATGGCCTGTCGACCTCGGTCAAGGCCGGGATCGGGGTTCTGCCGGGCCATGTCGCGGGCGCCGTGATCCTGTTGGGCGACATGCCGGGGATCACCGCCAACATGGTCCGGGCGCTCGCCGATGCCTTTTACGCCGATGGCGGCGCGCCCATCGTCCAGCCGCGTCACGACGACCGGCCGGGCAATCCCGTGCTTTGGCCCCGGCGGCTGTTCGGCGCCTTCGCCGAATTGTCGGGCGATCGGGGGGCCAAGCCCCTGTTGACCCGCCATGCGGACCAGATCCGGTCGGTTGCGGTCGACAGTCCGGCGATCCATATGGACATAGATACCCCTCATGATCTAGACCAAGTCATGATCTAGACCAAGGCGGTTCGCGGACTTGAAACGGCGATGGCACTTTCGCCGGCCGACGGGCGATCCAGCAGCAACGAAAGATTTTGACCCATGGAAATGACCGAACAACGGCGCATCGCAGCACCCCGCGAAGCGGTTTTCGCCGCGCTCAGCGATCCCGATATTCTGGCCCAGGCCATTCCCGGATGCGACAGTCTGGAAAAACTGTCGGACACGGAATTCGCTGCCCAGGTGACCGCCAAGGTCGGCCCGGTGAAGGCCAAGTTCAAAGGCCAGGTGACCCTGTCCGACATCAACCCGCCCGAGGGCTACACCATCACCGGCGAAGGCAAGGGCGGGGCCGCCGGTTTCGCCAAGGGCGGCGCTGTGATCACCCTGACCGAAGACGGCGACGGCACGCTGATGAGCTATGAGGTCAAGGCCGAGGTCGGCGGCAAGCTGGCCCAACTGGGCGCGCGCCTCATCGAGGGCACGTCGAAAAAGCTGGCCGGTGAATTCTTCGAGAGTTTCGAGACCTTGGTCGGCGCAGAAAGTGGCGATGCCGCGGCCCCGGCGGAAACCGGTCAACCGGCGCAACCCGAAGCGCCCGCCGCTGCCCCCGCGACGGCGTCCGCCGCGCCCCAGACCGCCGAGACCGGCACCTGGATTCTCTACGTGATCGCCGGCGCGGCGCTTGGTCTTTATCTCGTGCCCCTTTTGGGATTGGGCGGCTGACGGGGTCGCATGAGCCTACCGACGGACCACGGTGCACCCGCCGACGACGTGTTCGACGCGGCCTTTGCCTGGCGCGACGCCGGTGGCCGGGCGGCCTTGGCCACCGTGGTCGCGACCTGGGGCTCGTCGCCGCGCCCGCCGGGCAGCCATCTCGCTGTCTCCGACAAGGGCGAGATGGCGGGCTCGGTCTCCGGCGGCTGTATCGAGGGCGCGGTGGTGACGGAAGCGTTGGAGATCCTGGGCGGCGCCCAGCCGAAGGTTTTGGAATTCGGCGTGACCAACGAACAGGCCTGGGACGTGGGTCTTGCCTGTGGCGGCACGGTGCGCGTGCTGGTCCGTGACCTGGCGCCGGCGGAAGCGCTTTACCGCGTGGCGATCGAGGCCAACAGGGACGGTCAGAGTCGCGCCCTGGTGACCTGCCTGGCGACGGCGGAAACGGTCGACCTGACGGCCGCGCACGACCTTCCGGTCGATATCGCCGAGGCCGCCCAGGCGGCGCTTCGGGCCGACAAATCCCGCGCGGTCGAAGACGCCGATGGCGGTGCCTGGTTCATCGAAGTCATCGCCCCCGCCCGGCGGATGGTCATCGTCGGCGCCGTGCATATCGCCCAGGCCTTGGCCCCCATGGCGGCGCTCGCCGGGTTCCAGGTCACGGTCGTCGATCCGCGCCGCGCCTTCGCCTCGGACGCCCGGTTCCCGGGTCTGTCGGTTTGCAACGACTGGCCCGACGAGGCCCTGGACGCGCTCAAGCCCGACAGCCGAACGGCGATCGTCACCCTGACCCACGATTCGAAGATCGACGATCCGGCGCTTGAGCGGGCCCTGGCCTCGCCGGCGTTCTATATCGGCGCCTTGGGCAGCACGCGGACCCAGTCGAAACGCGCCGGCCGTCTGGCCGAACTGGGTTTCGATGCCGCCGCCATCGATCGCATTCATGGCCCCGTCGGCCTGGACATCGGTGCCCAATCGCCGGCCGAGATCGCCGTCGCCATCCTGGGCCAGGTTGTCGCCCGGATGCGCCTGGGTCCGGCGGCCGGTTGAGCGGGGCCAAGCATATGAGCGGCGTCAGGGATTCGTTCCCGGCCCTTTGTTCCGGCGGCGCCGGCGTCTATCTGGACAATGCGGCGACAACCCAGGTGCCGGACCCGGTGCTCGAACGCATGGCGGCCTTTGAGCGGGACGGTCGGGCCAATGTGAAACGCGGAATTTATCCCCTGGCGACGGCGGCGACGGATGCTTTCGAGGCGGCCCGGGCGGACCTCGCCTGCTACCTGGGGGCGGGCGCCGCGGATGAGATGGTGTTCACTTCCGGCGCCACGGCGGCGATCAACCTGGTGGCCCACGCCTTTGGTGCGGGGCTGGCGCCCGACGACGAGA
>JANQIJ010000035.1 GCA_028282185.1 Rhodospirillales bacterium | reverse complement strand
AACAACACGTAGCAATGACGGAACCCGGGCCGCAGCAGGCGCAGCCAGGCGAGCGTCGCGCGCCCGGAGAACACGACAACGGCCAGGTCGGGCAGGCCGTCCGATGATTGCAGCGCGGTCGCCGAAACGCGGCGACCAGGGCCTGCGCCGAAACGGCGGCGCAATCGACGCCACAGGCGACGAAACGGCCGGCACCGCCGGATTGTCCGCAAGCGGCTCATTCGACGATGCCCTTGCGCCGCAGGACGGTGGTCATGCGATCCAAGGCCTCATCCCAGAGACGCGCCGCCCATGCCTCGTCGCGAACCCGCGGGTCCGGCGGGCGATCCTTGCCGCCATAGGTCAGCAGCACCCGCAGATGGGCCTTGCCGATCACACCGGCGCGCATCAGATGCACCGCCGCCAGATAGACATCGTCGGATTCGCAAGGCCGAACCATCAGCCCGGACCCCGCATGACGCAGGCCCTCGCGCCGGGCACGCTGGGCGCGGATGAACCAGAACCAGGCTTCCTCGGCCGATTGGAAGCATTGCGCCGCCTGTATGGTCACGGGACGGGGGACATAGCGCGGTCGTTTCATGCTCGCCTTCCGGATCAGTCTGGCGCCCCGATCAACGATCCATGGGGCCGGTTGTCTTGGGTACAGACAAGGGAAGAATTAGAACAAAATAGGAACATTTATGAACGCACAAGCCGAAACAGCCTGTCAAGCCCATAAAAAGAAAATTTTCCTTCTGGACTTTTTTGCTGGGATGTATGACAATGTTCCCATGTTAAGGCATTCAAGCGTGTGGCATGCAGTCGATCGCCTGGCGCGGGAGCACGGGCTCTCGACCTCGGGCTTGGCCCGCAAAGCCGGCCTCGATCCGACCACGTTCAACAAAAGCAAACGGACGACACGCGACGGCAAGCTGCGCTGGCCGTCGACCGAAAGCATCGCCAAGTGCCTGAGCGCCACCGGCGCCAGCCTGGGCGAATGGGTATCCTACGTGGACGAGGACGAAAGCGGCGGCGTCTACCGCAATATCCCGTTGATTGGTTTTGCCCAGGCAGGTGACCAAGGCTATTTCGACGACGGCGGCTATCCCGTCGGCGGCGGTTGGGATGAAATCCCGTTTCCCGGGTTCAACGATCCCAACGCCTTCGCCCTGGAAATAGCCGGCGACAGTATGGAACCGGTATTCCGCGACGGCGACACGGTGATCGTTTCGCCACACGCTTCGGTGCGCCGCGGCGACCGCGTGGTCGTCAAGACCACCGACGGCGAGATCATGGCCAAGGTTCTGGTCCGCAAAACCGCCAATCGGATCGACCTGCAGTCCCTCAATCCGGTGCATGACGACCGCACCCTCGAGGTCACCGAGGTCGACTGGCTGTCGCGCATCGTCTGGGCCAGCCAGTAAGCTTTGCCGGTTTCCCCCATTGGCCAGTATGGTCGCGCTCGCTAAGCTCAAGGACGCAAAGGCGGGCGGAAGATGGGCAAGGCAAAATCACGCGGCGGAAAATCGATCACCTTTTTCGACGGCGTCTGGCGCGACGGCGACCCGATGATCGCCCGGCCGACCGACCACGGCATGTGGCTGGGCTCGGCCGTGTTCGACGGCGCCCGCGCGCTGGCCGGCAAGGCCCCGGACCTGGACCGCCATTGCCAACGGGCGATCCGGTCCTGCGACATCATGGGTATCCGGCCGCCGGTCACCGCGGCGGAGATCGAGCGCCTCGCCTGGGACGGCATTCATCGCTTCCCCGACGATGCCGAGCTCTACATCTGTCCCCTGTTCTATCCGACCGGCGGCTTCATCGTACCGGACGCGCAGACCACGCAATTCGTCTTGACGGTGCAGGACGCGCCGCTGCCGGAACCGCGGGGGATCACCGCCTGTCGCTCGCCGTTCCGCCGGCCGGCCCAGGA
>JANQIJ010000026.1 GCA_028282185.1 Rhodospirillales bacterium | reverse complement strand
GCCGCCACGGCGTCAATCTCAGCGATTACGGATCGCTGCCGCTGATTTCCGAAAGCGGCAAGGCGATCAAGAAGGAATTCGTCGCCATCATCCAGCATGGGCGCGGCCACCCCAAGCAGATCGCCATCCGCGAAAGCCAGATCCTTGGCCGCAAGCGTCATTACATCTACTACACGACGGACACCAATCCGGGGTCGTCCGGATCACCGGTGCTGAACGACGATTGGATTCCCGTGGCGTTGCATCACCGGACGGTGCCGGACATGGCCAAGCCCTGCGCCTATGTCGCCAATCGCGGCATCCGGATCAGTTCGATCCATGACCACGTTCGCGCCGCGGCGACCGCCGGCGATGCCAGCGCCGGCCGTGTCCTGGCGGTGTTTCGGGGGCTGCAGGACGACAGCACGCTGACCGCGCCGACAGTCGTCAGCGATGGTGCCGCCGGTCCTGAGCGGACCAATCCGGAACCCTGGCACGACACCGATTACCACACCCGCACCGGCTACGACGAGATGTTCCTGGGCATCCGCGCGCCCATGCCCGTCGTCCGCGACGCGCGCATCGCCGCGCCGATGCGCGGCAGCGGCGAGCATGTCATTCCCTATGAGCACTTCTCGCTGGTGATGCATGCCAAACGCCGCCTAGCCATCGTCGCGGCCAGCAACATGGACACCAGCGAAGCGGCGAAACGCCCCGATCCATCGCGCAAATACACGCGCCGGGCCTTGGGCGGGTTTTCCGCCAACGACCGCGGCGAAGGTTGGTTCGAAGACCCCCGCCTGCTGGCCAAATACCAACTGCCCGACCGGTTCTACAACAAGGACCGAAAGGCCTTTGACAAGGGCCATGTGGTGCGTCGCGACGCGGTCACCTTCGGCGCCGATTACGATCAGGTTCGGCGGGCCAACGGCGATACCTATCATTCGACCAACTGTTCGCCGCAGGTGGCCGGTTTCAATCGATCCATGGCGCCCCATTTCGGTATTTGGGGGATTCTTGAAAACGCGGTCGCCAAACAGGCCAAATCCGAAAAGCTCTGCGTTTTCGCCGGCCCGGTCCTGCACCGGGGCGATCCCTGGTTCGAGGGCCACGACAACCAGGGCCGGGTCAACATCCAAATACCCAGGGCCTATTGGAAAGTCGTCGTCGGCGTCGATTACGGCAAGCTGGAAGCCTACGGTTTCTACCTGGAACAGGAACTGGACGACGTCGATTTCGATGTCGAGGAATTGTATTTCGGCCGGCGCTGGCGGACCCAGTTGCGCTCGCTGTCCGAACTTGAGGGCGCGGTCGGCCTGATCAAGTTCCACGCCGACCTGCACGCCGCGGATCAAGTGAACGGCGCCGCCGCCGAGGCGATCCTGGAAGCCACCGGGGCGACGCGGTTCTAGCTTCGTGCCGGGCACGGCATCACCGATCACCACGGGCCATTGACCCGGACAGGCATTTCTGGGACAACCCGGGCGCCGACGCTAGCCGCGCCCGTCCGGGCATGCGGCAATGACCTTCTCGGATTTCGCCCATGAACCTGTTCCAACATTTCCACACCGAGGTCACCCGACTGATCGGTGCCATGGCCGCCGACGGAGACATCCCGACCGGTTTGGAGACGGCGCGGATTTCGGTCGAGGCGCCGCGCGACGCGACACATGGCGACGTCACGACCAACGCCGCCATGGTTTTGGCCAAGCCCGCGGCGATGAAGCCCCGCGACCTGGCCGATAGGCTGGCGGACCGGCTGCGCCGCCTGGACGACGTCACCGAGGCCATGGTTGCCGGGCCTGGCTTCATCAACCTGCGCCTGGCCGACGGGTTTTGGCGGGCCCGCCTGGCGGAGATCCTGAGCGTCGGCGGCGCCTATGGCGACAGCCAACTTGGCAACGGCCAGTCGATCAACGTGGAATATGTCTCAGCCAACCCGACCGGCCCGCTGCACGTCGCCCATGCGCGTGGTGCCGTGGTCGGCGATGTCCTGGCCCGCCTGATGGCCAAGGCCGGGTTCGCCGTGACCAAGGAATATTACATCAACGATGCCGGCGCCCAAGTGGACGTCCTGGCCCGCTCGGCGCATCTTCGCTACCGGCAGGCGCTGGGCGGGGAAATCGACGAGATTCCCGAAGGAATGTACCCAGGTGGTTATCTCGTGCCGGTCGGACAAGCGATCGCGGACAGCGAAGGCGACAAATGGCGCGACGCCCCCGAGGCCGATTGGTTGGACCATTTCCGCGATGTGGCGACCGATGCCATGATGGCGCAAATCCGCGAAGATCTGTCGGCGCTCGGCATCCAACACGATGTCTTCACCTCGGAAAAGGCGCTGCTGGCCGCCGGGGCCGTGGATGCGGTGTTCGACAATTTGAGCGCCCGCGACCTGATCTACACCGGCGTCCTTGAACCGCCCAAGGGCAAACCGCCGCCGGAAGATTGGGAACCGCGGCCGCAATCGCTGTTCCGCGCCACCCGGTTCGGGGACGACGTCGACCGGCCGCTGAAGAAGTCCGACGGCGCCTGGACCTATTTCGCCAACGACATCGCCAACCATCTGGACAAATACCGCCGCGGCTTCACCCGAATGATCGACATCTTCGGCGCCGACCACGGTGGCTATGTGAAGCGCATGAAGGCCGCCGTGACCGCCGTTTCCGAAGGCAGGGCGGAACTCGATGTGAAACTCTGCCAGATGGTGCATCTGATGCAGGACGGTCAGCCCATGCGGATGTCAAAGCGGGCCGGAAACTTCGTCACACTGCGTGACCTGATCGACGAAGTCGGGCGCGACGTGGTGCGGTTTCTGATGCTGACCCGCAAGAACGACAGCCAGATGGAATTCGACCTGGTCAAGGCCGTTGAACAGTCGCGGGAAAACCCCGTGTTCTATGTGCAATACGCCCACGCCCGATGCCGCTCGGTCCTCCGCCAGGCCGGCGATCCAGACCCGGCGGCGCTGGCGTCGGCGGACCTCACGCGGCTTGTCGACCCGGCGGAACTGGACCTGATCAAATCCATGGCCGCCTGGCCGCGTGTCGTCGAAGGCGCCGCCGAGGCCCATGAGCCGCACCGCGTTGCCAATTACCTGCATGATCTGGCATCGAATTTCCATGGGCTGTGGAACAAGGGCAACGACGACGCCAGCCTGCGCTTCATCCGCGACGACGCGCCGGAAGAGACAGGCGCCCGCCTGGCGCTGGTCGGCGCGACGGCGACCGTCATCGTTTCGGGCCTGGACGTGCTGGGCGTGACGCCGGTGGAAGAACTGCGTTAACATTCCAGGATGACTGCATTGTTTTCCGCGAAGCAGCGGGCGGCCTACCGTCAACGTCTGGAAGACCTGATCGCCCATCTTGACGACCTTGACGCCATGACCAGGGACTCGCGCAGACCCGTCGAACTGGATCAGACCACCCAAGGCCGCCTGTCGCGCATGGACGCGCTGCAGGTTCAGGCCATGCAGGAAGCGACCGCCGAGCGCCGGCGCTCGGAACGGATGCGGGCCAAGGCCGCGCTGCAGCGGCTCGACGAAGGCGAGTTCGGGTACTGCGTCTCTTGCGGCGAGGATATTCCGAAAAAGCGCCTGGACCACGACCCGACCACGCCGACCTGCGTCGATTGCGCCTGAACGACAGGCACCGTCAGGCAGTCTCCATGGGATCGTGATCCAAGGGCCGGCGGGCGAGCCAGTGAAACCGGCCGGCCAACAGCAGGATCGAGGCGACGCTGGCGATGAAGATCGCCCAGACAAGCCCTTCAGCGCCCCATCCGTGGGCGAACGCCAGATACCAGGCCAGCGGCACCATCACACCCAGGTAACACAGGATTTGAAACGCCATGGGAACCCAGACGTCACGGCGCCCGCGCAGCGCCTGGGCCATGACCGCCTGGCCCCCGTCGAGGACCAGGATCAGGGCAACGACCACGACCAACACCCGGGCCAATGCCATCAGTGCCGGATCCTTGGTGTAAAATCCGACCAGGAGGTCGACCTGGAAGTAGATGAACAGGGCGAACAACGTTGCCAATACGGTGTTCGCACCCAACCCGGTCCAACCGGCCAGCGCCAGGTCCGCTGCGTCGCGGCGGCCGAAGGCGATGCCGACCCGCACGGTCGTCGCCGCGCCGATGCCGATCGCGCACATGAAGAAGAACGCCAGGACGTTGAAGGCGATACCGAAGGCGGCGGCCGACAATTCGCCCAACCAGCCGGCATACAGGACCATCACCGTGAAGGCGGTGGTTTCGGCGCCGATCCCCAGACCCGTCGCATAGCCGATGCGCCGCTGGCGCCGGGCGGCTTCCGGATCATCGGGCGTCGCCAATCGAACGCCGAAGGTTTCCCGGTCGGCGAGCCACCAGACATAGCCGACGATGGATATCGCCAGAAAATAACGCACCGCCGTGGTCGCCCAGGCCGCGCCTTCGGCGCCCAATGCGTCGACCGGCCCGAGCCCATAGATCAGCACCCAGTTGAGCCCCAGGTTGAGGACGTTGGCGATCAGCATCAGCACCATGCCCGGCAGCGGCCGGCGGATGCTCTCCAAGAAAAAATTCGTCGCCAGGAAGATCATCACCGCGGGCAGACCCAGCCCCATGGTGCGGGTGACCCGGCCGCTGCCGTCGGCAAGATCCGGCGATTGGCCAAGCAGGCTCATCAACGCCTCGCCGGGAAAGGTCACCGCCAGGCCAAGGATGCCAATGAACAAGGCATAGGGCACGGACCGCCGCCAGATCGCCCCGCAGGCGCGGAAATCGCCGGCCCCAAATGCGTTCGAACTGAGGACCAAGGTGCCCAACAACAAGCCCAGGCCAGTGACGATCAGATTGGTGACGACGGAATTGCCGATGTTGAGGAAGGCAAGTTCCCGCGTCCCCGCGTGGCCGACCATCATGGCGTCGACCTGAACGATCATCAGGACGCCCAGGCGGGCAATGATGATCGGCCCGGCCAGCACCGCCAGTTCCGACAGGTGACGGCGCAGGCGGGTTGCGAACCAAGTCTCGTCTAGGGGGGCGGGTGCCTCGTTCATTTGTTCCTTTGTACCCCCGGCAGCGCGGCCCAGGGGCATGAAATCTCCGCGCCGCCCCTGCCGGTCGCGGCATCAGCCGGGTCATTGATGAACGGGCGGCACGTCAGTTTGCCCGCCCGGGGGATTGACCGGTTGGGCGATCCGGCGTTTGGTGGCGGTCGCCACCACCGATTATCGGATCGATCACCAGATGACACCGCCCCGCGACACGCCGTCCGACGCCGACGCCCGCCGAAAGGGGCACGACGCCCCCGCGGCACCGGGCGCTGCCGACCGCGCGACCGAACCGGCAACCGGCGCCGGCGTGCTGTGGATGATCGCGGCCATGTTTTGCTTCGTCACCATGGACACCTTCGCCAAGGAACTGGTCAAAAGCCATTCCGTGGTGCAGGTCGTCTGGGGCCGCTTCGTGTTTCAGGTCCTGGTCCTGTCCGTGATCCTGGCGCCGCGCCTACGCGCGCTGATGGTCACGGAGAATCTGCGCCTGCAATTGATCCGATCCGTATTGTTACTGGCGACCACGGCACTCTATTTCACCGGCCTCAAGTTCGTCCCCTTGGCGGAAGCCAGCGCCATCATGATGGTTTCCCCCCTGGTGGTCACGGCGCTGTCCGTCCCGGTTCTGGGCGAACGGGTCGGCGCCCGGCGCTGGGCCGGGGTGGTCATCGGCTTCTGCGGGGCCTTGATCATCATCCGGCCCGGCGGCGAAGCCATGCAATGGGCCGCCCTGCTGCCCTTGGGCGCGGCCACGATTTATGGCTTCTATCAGGTCTCGACCCGATTCCTCAGCCATTCGGAGTCCGTGCTGACGACGCTATGCTATTCCGCCCTGGTCGGCGCCGTCGTGATGAGCACAGTCGTGCCGTTCCAATGGACGCCGCTGACCCCCTGGCAATGGGCCTTGCTATTCGGCGCCGGCGCCTTCGGCACGGTCGGGCATTTCGCGCTGATCAAGTCGTTCACCGCAGCGCCGGCCGCGGCGGTGGCGCCCTTCACCTATTCGAACCTTATCTGGGCGGCGATCTACGGCGTGCTGGTGTTCGGCGATTGGCCCGATCACTGGACGTTGGTCGGGGCCGCGGTGATCGCCGGGTCGGGAATATACATCTATCACCGTGAACAACGGGCGAAACGTCTGACCTAGCCCGCCGACGCCGTCCACGCCGCAGCCGTTAACGGCACAACCCCAAGGTGTTTTCGAACACCTCGCCCAGGCGCCGCTGGTTCTCGTCGAAGCAACAAACGCTGACCACTTTGTCGACCGCGCATTTGTCGCTCGACGCACCGCCTCCGTCGTTTTGGCGCTCCCGTGCAGAACCTGTCCCATAGTGCCTCCTTCCATTCCGGCGAAAAGAATGCACCATCAAAATCTGGGATCAAACATCTAGGACCAGGACCGGGAAATTACATCCTGGACCGAAGGCGATGTGACAAATTCATGAATTCATCGGGCCGCAAAGGTCGGCGACCAAAAACCGTCCTCGCGACAGGAAGACCGCCGCGCGCTAGCCTGTGCCCCGTTGCTGTGACAGCTTTTCGCGCACGCAGGCGTAAAGTTCGCGCAGATCGGGATCATCGACGCCCAAACCATCCAACTCGTCCAGCAAATGGCGCAGATAGTCATGGTTTTCACCATAGGTGCCGCGTGCCCGGCACATGATTTCGATCATCCGGTCCTTGGCCATGCCGTCGATGAAGTGAGGATGGTCGGTGGCGACGACGAAGGTCATCACGGTCGTGTCCCGGCCCTCGACCTCGGCGGTCAGCCAGGTCGGCCGGTAGACACCGGAATTCTGTTCGCGGTCCCAAAGCCTGACGAGATCCCTGTCCAAACAAATTTCGTCCAGTTCCAGGACCATGCCCCGGCATCGCCCACCCGGCACGGGCAACAGGCAAAGGCCCAAGCCGGGCCGGACCTCGCAACCGCGCGCCCGGGTCGACCAGATCTGAAAACGCCGCTCATGATCGTGGACCGTCGCCGGGTATCGGGCCGTGACCGCGCATTCCGGGTTCCACATCAACGAACCGAAGGCAAACACCCGGAACGGCGCGCCGCCCGGCCGTTCGGCCAAGATGCGAGCGATGCCGGCCTGTTTTTGCGCCGGCGTCAGACGCTCCGGCGTGCCCGGCCCCCAACTGTCGTGCCGGTCCACCCGGTCGCCGGTCATAGGCCGCCCGCGTTCTCTTTGGTCCGGTGGAACCGCACCGCCGGGGCGGTTTCCTCCGTATGGTTCAGATGCCAGGCATTGCGGGCCAGGAAAACCGGCGTGCCCTCGTGATCGTCGGCGAGACTCGCCTGATTGGCGTCCATGAAGGCCTTCAAGTCCGCATGCCGGTCCGCCTCGATCCAGCGGGCGGTATACAACTCCGTCGGCTCGAAGCGCACCGGCACGTCGTATTCCGTGCGGATCCGGTCGGCCAGCACGTCGAACTGCAAGGCGCCGACGACACCGACGATCCAATCAGCGCCCAGGTGCGGCTTGAACACCCGGCCGACCCCCTCTTCCGCCAATTGTTGAAGGGCTTTTCCCAAGTGCTTGGCCCGCATGGGGTCTTCCGGGCGCACCTTCTGCAAAAGTTCGGGCGCGAAGTTGGGAATGCCGGTGAAGACCAGGTCCTCACCCTCGGTCAGCGCATCGCCGATGCGCAAATTGCCGTGGTTCGGCAGGCCGATGATGTCACCGGCCCAGGCCTCTTCCGCCAATTCGCGGTCGCGCGCCAGGAACAGGACGGGATTGTGCATGTTCAGCATCTTGCCCGTCCGCACGTGCTTGAGCTTCATGCCGCGCCGGAACTTTCCCGAGCAAAGCCGCACGAAGGCGATGCGGTCGCGGTGCTTGGGGTCCATGTTCGCCTGGATCTTGAACACGAAGCCGGCGACCTTGCCTTCCGACGGGTCGATCTCCCGGCCCTGGGTGGCCTGGGCGCGGGGCGGCGGCGCGTTGTCGCCAAGGCCTTCCAGAACTTCCCGAACGCCGAAGTTGTTCAAGGCCGAGCCGAAGTAGACCGGCGTCATATGGCCCTCGCGATAGGCCTGGAAATCGAACTCGGGCATCAGGCCCCGGGCCATTTCCACCTCTTCCCTGAGCTTTTCCACGGCATGCGCCGGCAGCAATTCATCCAACTTGGGATCATCCAGACCTTCGCAGGCCTCGCCCTCGTCCGGCTTCTCCCCCTTCGACCGTTCCATCAGCACCAGACGATCGCGGAACAGATCGTAACAGCCCAGGAACCCGCGGCCCATGCCGATGGGCCAACTGGCCGGCGTCACGTCCAACGCCAGGGTCTGTTCGATCTCGTCCATCAGATCGAAGGGATCGCGGGCCTCGCGGTCCATCTTGTTGACGAAGGTGACGATCGGCACGTTGCGCAGGCGGCAGACCTCGAACAGCTTTTTCGTCTGGGCTTCGATCCCGCGCGCCGCGTCGATCACCATGACGGCGCTGTCGACGGCCGTCAGCGTCCGGTAGGTGTCTTCGGAAAAATCCTCGTGGCCCGGGGTGTCCAGGAGGTTGAAGGTCTTGCCGTCGTAATCGAAGGTCATGACGGAGGAAGCGACGGAAATCCCGCGTTCGCGTTCCACCTTCATCCAGTCGGATCGCGCGCGGCGCTGCTCGCCACGGGCCTTGACCGCGCCCGCTTCCTGGATCGCGCCGCCGAACAGCAACAGCTTTTCCGTCAGCGTCGTCTTGCCCGCGTCGGGATGGGAGATGATGGCGAATGTGCGCCGCCGGGCGACGGGCTCGGGTAGAGGGGAGGCGTCGGTCATGATCGGGGGTTTTAGCGAATCACGCGGCCAAGCTCTAGGACAAAGCCGCCAATGCGCCGTCACCTATCCTACGACAGGTGCCGCCACCAATTCTTCTGATTGATGGAAAACACCGGCTGGTAATGACGGATCGAACTGGCCTTGACCACCTTCTTGATCTGATTGTCGAGCACCAGGGGAATGCGCTTACCCGCCTTGTTGGTCATGTAGACCACCAGGACCGCATGACCAACCTTGAGGTTCAGATCCTTGACCGCGACGATCCGGAGATCGGAGTCCTTCCACCCGAGCATGCGCAGCGACAGGTATTTCATGATCGCGTAATCTTCGCAATCGCCGAACCGGGACATGAATTCCTGCGGTATCGCCCAATAATCATTCTTGCCCCAGTTGTTCTTGTCCAGAACGTACTTGGCCTTGTTGATCCGGGCATTGACCAAGCGCACCTGATCCAATCGGGACTTGCCCTTGACCTGCTTCAGGAAATCGATCCATTCGGCGTTGCCGCAGATGCGCATTTCCCCGGGACCGGGATGGCATTTCAAGGCCGCCTTGCTCTTCCGCGCCTTGGTGAACCGCTCAAGCGCGCCGGTCCATTTCGTGAACGCCTTCAGGTCCGACGAGCGGACTTCCTTGGTATTGAAAAAACTGGGCTGACCCTTGGCCTGGACGGCCGACGGCGCCATCAACAAAACCGCCGCGACCAAGGGCGCGGCAAGGACTGCCGCCGGCTTCAACAGAATTCGCTTCATCGTCACTCTCGTCCCCGACGTCTGAAACAATCACCGTAACTCGCTTCCCCTAGATATAGATTTCCCAGGGTTGGCGACAAGTATAGGCACCGGCCGGTCGCATCGCCGTGACGAAGCGCACACCCCACGCTTTCGTGATCGCCCGCCACCCGGGAAAACGTCTTTGCCTGACTGGGAATGAAACTCTAATATGCGGCAAATACATAATAAAAACGCCCGCCAGGAAAAATAAAAACACCCACCAGGGAAAACGCCAGGGGACACCATGGCCGAGTCGACCGAAGACCTTAAGACCGCGGGTGCCGACAACACAGGCACCTCGGCCGCACCCGAAGCCCCGCCCAGGAAGGCCAAGCGGGAATTCAACAAGGTTGCCTTGGCGATTTTGGCCGCCGCCACCGTGGCGATCGCGATTTCGATCCATTTCACCTTGACCTTCATCGACAAGGAGCGCGAACGCGACCGCCTAAATTGGCAGGTCCGCATGGGCATCGTCGCCGACTTCCGCGCCGCGGCGATCAACGAATGGATCGATGAACAGTTCGGTCATATCCGCGAGTTGACCCAGAACGCATCCTTGCAGCTCTACCTGTCCGAAGCCGCCGCCGGCGCCGGCGGCGATCAGGACGCCGGCCTGGGCGATCTGCAGGACGCGGGGCCGACACGGGCGGTACCGGACCTGGGCGCGCTCGACAACCTGGGCGCCGACCTGACCGGTGACGGGCCCGCGACGGTCAACGAACAACCGTCGCCCCCGGCCGAACCGGTCGAGGAAGTCGACCCGCTGGACGCCCTGGACGACGCCGCCGGCGCCGCCGCCTCCGTCGGGTTTCTGCGCAATCTGTTGGTCGCCACGGCGGAGCGCACCGCGTTCAAGGCCCCACCGGCCGTGGGCGAGGTCGCGGCCAACATCGAACGGCCGGGTGTCGCCGGCCTGGGCCTGGTCGACACGGATCTGAAATCGATTGTTTCAACGCCCGACATGCCGCCCCTGAACAAGCGCATTCGCGATGCCGTGCGCTTGGCGCTGCAGGGTGATCCAGCGGTGATCGACGTTTTCAAGGGACCGACCAACGAACCGACCATGGGCTTCGTCCTGCCGGTCTTCAAATTGCAGGAAGGCGCCGGCGCCCAGGCAGTGGGCGCGGTGATCGGCATCCGCATCATCGGCGACGACCTTTACAAACGCCTCAAGCAACCGGGCGACCTGTCCAAGACCTCGGAAAGCTATATCGTCCGCAAGGTCTTGAATTCCGTGGAATATCTGACGCCTCTGGCCGACGGGACCAAGGCCTTCGACCGGCAAATGGCCATCGAAACGCCGGACCTGGCGGCGGCCTTCGCCCTGGAACGGACCGGCGGTTTCGCACAGAAACGCGATTACGCCGGGAACGAGGTCTTGGTCGCGTCGGCCAGAGGCGTCAGATATTCCACGGAATTCAAGACCTTGCGGACGAT
>JANQIJ010000018.1 GCA_028282185.1 Rhodospirillales bacterium | reverse complement strand
ATGCTGCAATCGTCCCATCATTACGAGATGGCGGAAAAGGAATTCGAACATCACGGCATCGGCGTTTCCGGCCTGAAGCTCGATTTGAAGGCCATGCTGGGCCGCAAAGAAAAAGTGGTCGCCGACCTGACCGGCGGCGTCGCCTTCCTGCTTAAGAAGAACAAGGTCGATTACGTCCAGGGCTGGGGCAAGATCGAAGGCCCCGGCAAGGTTTCAGTCACGCCGTCTTCAGGCAAGGGCAAGGCCCAGACGCTGGAGACCGCCAATATCCTGATCGCCACCGGCTCGGAGGTGACGCCGCTGCCGGGGGTCGCGATTGACGAGAAACAGATCGTGTCTTCGACCGGCGCCCTGGACCTGACCAGGGTGCCGAAAAAGATGGCGGTCATCGGGGCCGGGGTCATCGGACTGGAGTTGGGCAGCGTCTGGCGGCGCTTGGGCGCGGAAGTCACGGTCATCGAATTCTTGGATGTGGCGCTCCCCGGCATGGATGCGGAGGTGTCCAAGACCGTGCAGCGTATTCTCGGTAAACAGGGCCTCGCGTTCAAGATGAAGACCAAGGTCACCGGCGCCAAGGCCGCCAAGGCCGGCGTGACGCTCACCATGGAGCCCCGCAATGGCGGCGACGCGGAGACGCTCAAGGTCGACGTCGTCCTGGTCGCCATCGGCCGGCGGCCCTATACGGAAGGCCTGGGCCTTGCCGAAGCGGGGGTCGAGGTCACCGACCGGGGCTTCGTTCCCGTCGACGAGGATTTCCAGACCAACGTCCCCGGCATCTACGCCATCGGCGACGTCATCGGCGGCGCCATGCTGGCCCATAAGGCCGAGGACGAAGGCGTGGTCGCGGTCGAAATCATGGCCGGTCAGACCGGGCATATCGATTACGACGCCATCCCAGGCATCGTCTACACCCACCCGGAAGTCGCCGCCGTCGGCAAAACCGAGGAACAGTTGAAGGAAGCGGGCATCGCCTACAAGACCGGCAAGTTTCCCTTCACCGCCAATTCCAGGGCGCGCTGCAACGCCGACACGGACGGTTTCGTCAAGATTCTGGCCGACGCGACGACGGACCGGCTGCTCGGCTGTCACATCGTCGGGCCGCAGGCCGGCGACCTGATCCAAGAGATCGTCAACGTCATGGAATTCGGTGGCGCGGCGGAAGACGTGGCACGCATCTGTCACGGCCACCCGGGCCTGCCGGAAGCGATCAAGGAAGCGGCCCTGGGCGTCGCCGGGCGGGCGATCCACATCTAAGTGCATTGATCCGGGTATGATCCTCGGGCGCGACGTGGTCTAGTCCGGGCCATGAACGCCGCCAGCCGCCCCGTCCTGTTGACCGCCCTGATGTGCGCCGCGCAGGTCGGCATCCTGCTGGACGCCTTCACCTTCGCAACCCTGATCAGGACCTTCGAGGCGGAATGGGACCTCAGCAAGGCGCAACAGGGCTGGATTTCCGGCATCTATTACGTGGCCTATGTGCCGTCGGTGCCGGTCTTCATGGCACTGACGGACCGTCTGGACGCGCGGCGGATTTTCCTTTTTGGGAGCCTGCTGATCGCCTTCGCCGCAGTGGGCTTCGCGCTCTTCGCCGAAGGCTTCTGGTCGGCCCTGGCGTTTCGCGCCCTCACCGGCATCGGTTTCGCCGCCGCCTATATGCCGGGGCTGCGGGTCCTGGTCGATCGCTTCGAAGGCCCCTGGGAGGCCCGCGCCATCGCCTGTTACACCTCAAGCTGGTCCTTGGGCACGGCGGTCAGCTACCTGGTCGCGGGGATCGTCGGCGAAACTTTCGGCTGGCAGGCGGCCTTCGCCGTCGGCGGCGCCGGCGCGTTGCTGGCCTTCCTCTTGGTCTGGCTCTGTCTGGGGCCGAAGAAACCCACGGGCATGGAGGCGCCGACCCGGCTGCTGGATTTCACCCCGGTGTTCCGCAACCGGGCGGCCATGGGCTATGTCTTTTCCTATGCCGCCCATACCTGGGAGCTTCTGGCGTTCCGCGCCTGGCTGGTCGCTTTCCTGGTCTTCTCCCTGACGCAGCAGCCGGAGCCGCCGTCGTCGTCGCTGGCGGCCTGGTTCGCCGAACCGCCGCGGATCGCCACGTTGAGCGCCATCGTCGCCATGCTGTCCAGTATCTTCGGCAACGAACTGGCCATGCGCTTGGGCCGTGTGCGGGTGATCGTCGTCATTCAAGTGACGACCGGCCTGTTGGCCTGTGTGATCGGTTTCCTGGGCGCCCTGCCCTATCTGTTGGTCGCCGGGCTCACGGTCTTCTACGCACTGATGGTCCAGGCCGATTCCGGTTCCCTGACGGCGGGCTTGATGGGCGTCGCCGAACAGGGCCGGCGGGGTGCCACGCTGGCGGTCTATCAGGTAATCGGTTTCGTCGGCGGCTTCACCGGACCGATCCTGGTCGGCATCGTCCTGGGCCTGTTCGCGACGGAAAGCCCCGCCGCCTGGGGCAGCGCCTTCATCGCCATGGGCGGCGTCGCCTTTCTGGGCTCGGGGCTGTTGCTGCTGCTGACCCGACGCAGCACATAACCCAGGTTTTGCGGGTCGGTCATTCAATCTGCCGCAAAACCACTTTCGGCGTTCTGCGCCTCAGGTTTTGCGGGCCCGGGGATGGGCGTCTTCGTAAACGTTCGTCAAACGCTCGACGTCGACATCCGTATAGCGCTGGGTGGTCGACAACGAGGCATGACCCAGAAGCTCCTGGATGGTCCGCAGGTCGCCGCCGCCGGCCAACAGATGGGTCGCGTAGGAATGGCGCAGCGCGTGGGGCGTCGCCGTATCCGGCAGACCCAGAAGTCGGCGCAGATCGCGCATCCGGGCCTGAGCCACGCCGGCCGCGAGGCGGCCGCCACGCGCGCCCCGGAACAGCGGCGCCGCGCCGTCGCCGCCATAGGGGCAGGCATCCACATATGCCCCGACGGCGTCTCGCACCTGGGGCAACAGCGGCACCAGGCGTTGTTTGCGGCCCTTGCCCAAGACGGTCAAGGTCTCGCCCAAGGGCAGCACCACGCGGTCAAGCGACAGCGCCTCGCCGATCCGGAGCCCGCAGCCGTAGAGCAACATCAACAGCGCCCGGTCGCGCAGGCCGATCCAAACGCCGCCTTTACCCTTGCCGTCGTCCAAGGACGCCAAATCTTCCGCCGAGCGGATCAGGTCGAAGGCGTCTTCGACGGTCAATCCCTTGGGCACGGATTTGGGCAGCTTGGGCGTCCTGAGCGCGCCGATCGCCGAATTCTTGGCGATGCCCTGCTTTTCCAGAAAGCGAAAGAAACCCCTGAGCGTCGACAAGGCGCGCGCCGTCGAACTGCGCGACAGCGCGCGGGCGCTCCGGCCCGCCAACCAGGCCCGGAAATCCAGGGGTTTCAGGCTTTCCAGCGCCGCCAGGTCCGGCGACCCGCCCAAATGGTCGCTGAGAAAGCGAAGGAATGCCGCCAGGTCCGCGCCATAGCCATCGACCGT
>JANQIJ010000017.1 GCA_028282185.1 Rhodospirillales bacterium | reverse complement strand
GAAATCCTGGCGGGCCTGCCGAACCTGGACGCGGTCAACGGCGGGCCGTTCATCTTCGGCGGCTACGCGTTCAAAAGCCCCTATGCCTTTTTTCCCTTGTGGCATGTGCCCCTGTTTGTTTGCTGTCTTTACTTCTCTCACTTCTACGCGGGCGAGAACCTGTTCTATCAGATCGTGTTCATGGCGATTTCGTTATGGCTTGCATTTTTGATCTGTAGGTCGCTGTACAAATCCTTTGTACTAAATGATTGCAATTCAAGCGATTTAATAAATGTAAAAAAATACAATGATTTA
This sequence comes from Rhodospirillales bacterium, assembly GCA_028282185.1. Taxonomy (GTDB): domain Bacteria; phylum Pseudomonadota; class Alphaproteobacteria; order Rhodospirillales; family Casp-alpha2; genus UBA1479. The sequence continues at coordinate 21,824 of JANQIJ010000017.1, read as the reverse complement.
GAAAAAAATTCTTGTTTTAATTTGAGCTTCCATTTGCCTTTTATTATTTCAGGTGGGATTTTATTTATTGATTATTTTACTTGGGTGTTTTTGTCTCTTGTATTTATAAAAGATATTCGTGCGTTTGGTATTGTCCTGTTCCTTCCTTTTTTTCCATTTTGGGCGGGCTTGGGTTGGTGGCTCAAGCACAAGTTTTCTCATGGACGCGACGATCGTAGGTCCGTCCGGAAATAGGATGAATGTGACATGGGTGGGATCGTAAGAGCAGTCAAAAACGTTTTCTCCTCGGTTGCGGATGCGATCGCCCATTCCATTTCATCGGCCGTGGATTTCATCGTCGACGCGGCACAAAACGTCGTCGAGGTCGCATCGGATTTCGTTTCCAACGTCATCGACTTCGTCGATGTGATCGTCGACCCCATCCAGAAATACGTTCTGGCTCCAATGCAGGAGTATGTCTTCGACCCCATCGCCCGAGTGGTGTTTACGCCGCGAAAGATTGAAACCCGTATCAACGAACGGTATCTTTGAGCCATGTCCGATCTACTGGAAGAAGCCATCGCAAAAGCCCGAGCTCTGCCGCCGGATCGCCGGAAAGTGGCGGCGGAGTGCCTGATGGCCGTTGCGGCGGCGAGCGAAGACCCCGCCCCGCCCAGCTTGACCGATGAACAAGCCGCCGAGGTCAAGCGGCGTCTCAATGCGCCGGTTCTGGCAAGCGATGAAGACGTGGCCGCTTTCTTCACCCGTTTTCAGGGATGAAGCTCAGATTCCACGCGGCGGCGCTCGCCGACCTTGAAGGCATTCACAATCACATCGCTGCCGACAGTCCCACCGAGGCCAATGCCGTGGTTCAGCGGATTTTAAGATCGCTGGTTCGGTTGCAGGATTTCCCGCATTCGGGTCGTCAAGGCACGGTTCCGGGCACGCAGGAACTCGTTGTACCCGGCCTGCCTTACATCGCTGTCTATGGGGTTGAGACGGATCAGATCACCGTGGTGGCCGTGTTCCACACGGCACAGAACCGCTAGCCAGTGACAATGAACCCCTAGCTGCCTCTGACCTTCACCGGCTCGTATTCTTCCAGCCGGTCGGTGGCGGGGGCCGGTGTGCGGGAGAGCGCCGCGACGTTGTCCCAGAGCTCCTGGGTCATGTCGATCTCCATGGATTTCAGCGACGGCTCCAACTGCTCCACATGCCTCGCGCCGACGATGGGCGCCGTGACGCCGGGATGGGCGCCGGCCCAGGCGACCGCCAAGGAGACCGGATGAACCCCCGCCTTCTTGGCGAATTCCGTGAACAGGCCCGCGGTCTCGAACTCCCAATCGGCGGAATAGCGCGTGTTGTAGTTCTTCTGATCGACGATGCGGCCGACCTTGGGCCGCTTCTTCGGCCCGTACTTGCCGGACAGCAGACCGCCGCCGACGGGGCTGTAGGTAATCACGCCGATGTTTTCCGACAGCGCCATGGGGAACATTTCCGCCTCGGCCGCGCGTTTGACCAGGTTGTACATGGGCTGGATCACGTCGAACCGGGCCCAGCCATTCTTGGCCGAGATACCGAGCGCCTTGGCGACCTGCCAGGCGGCGTAGTTCGACGCGCCAATGTAGAGCACCTTGCCCGCCCGGACGACATCCTCAAGCCCGCGCAAGACTTCTTCCAAGGGCGCGTTCTTGTCGAACCGATGCATGAACAGGACATCGACCCGATCGGTGCCGAGGCGCTTCAGGCTGGCCTCGACGGCCCGGCTCACATGCCGCCGATTGCCGCCGCCGGCGTTCACGTCGTCGCCCATCTTATTGAAGCACTTGGTGGTGATCACCAGGTCTTCGCGATGGCCCTTGACGATCTTGCCCAGGATTTCCTCGGCCTTGCCCTTGTTGTAGGTATCGGCGCAGTCGATGAAGTTGACGCCCAGATCACGGACGGCCTTGTACATCTTGCGGGCTTCGGTGAGGTTGGCGTCCGAGCCGAAGGACATGGTGCCGAAGCAAAGCTGCGACACCTTGACGCCGGTGGCGCCGAGATTACGGTATTCCAAGGGATCCTCCCGTCAATGCCTCCGCCCCCGTTCGGGCCGCTTTCAGGGCCTAGAACGGGAGCCAGGAATGTTCGTCCGAGTAATGGAGATAGCCGACGCTGGCCCCCGCGCGCAAGCCCAGCCCGGTGCGCATGGGCGCCATGATGACCTTGCCCGATTGTTGATAATTCACACCGACGCCGGCAACGACGTAGAAGCTGCCGTCGATGCCGGGATATCGCTGATACAGGTCTTCGACCCGGTCCAGGTGATAGATCAGGGTGAAGACCTTGGACGCATTGGCGCCGAAGTCGAGGCCGATGGACGGTCCCTGCCAGTAGATGGTGCGTTTGACCCCGCTTTTTGTCTCCAATTCGCCCTCGCCGTAGCGCACGCCGACGCCGATGGCGCCGGACGCCTCCTCGCCGGTGATGAAGGCATTGGGCTGGCCCTGTTCGGCGAAAACCTTCTGGACCGCCTCGGCCAAGCCCTTGGTGGTGGCGCCGAAGAAACCCTTCGCCTTGGCCAAAATCTCTTCTTGGGTATAGGTGTCGGCGGCACGCGCCGGCAAGGTCCCGACAAGGATCATGATGGCGGCCGAGAACAGGGCAACAGCGAAAAGGCGGGCGGTGGTCGGCATGGGCGGATCTCCTGAGAACGTCGCGCGCCCCGTGTATACACAGGCTGGAGTCGGGACTATGACATCGGTCACAGCCCTATGGAAAGATCGGAGCAATTCCCAAGCTTATCGATCCGGCAGACGGACGGTCACCGTCACCGCGCCATAGTCATGCACCTTGTCGTGACCGCAGACCACGATCTGGGTCATCCCCTCGGTCACCCTGACGCCGCCGACGGAGCGGGTAAACGGTTGTTCCTTCACATGGGGGTGATAGAGCACACGGCGGGCCAGCGGCTTTCCAGCCAGCGTAAGAACCTCGAACTTGTCGGCGCAATGCGCCCCCCTCCCTTGTTGTCCGCTGCGGAACGCTAGTTTAACGGCCGCGCCCGGCGCGACATAGACCGCGCAGGCGGGCCGACAGGTTGGGGCCGCACTTTTTCCCATTGACCGGAGTTGATCGGATGTATATAAATGTTCATGATTTGTTCCTTATTTTGGAGACGCCAATGTTGACCGCTCGACTGAACGAAATCGTCGCCCTGGGGATCATGTTTGTCGCCGGCTACGCCTGCATGATTGTCGTTTGAGACGCACGGCGCAGGCCGCCGATGAAACGCCCGGCGGGCCCGGGCCGGGAACAAGGCCGGGAACAAGGGTCGTCGCCAGGTCCGACCCCCGCGGGCCGCTTCGGCGAAGGGCTCACGCCACCGGCACCGTCTTCTTAAGCCCGTTTTCGTTCAAGGCGACGAAGGTGAACATACCCTCTGTCACCTTGATCCGCTGACCGGGGTCGCGACGGCGCAAAACCCAGGCCTCAACCCGGATGGTGATCGATGTATTGCCGATCCGGACGATATCGGCATAGCAACACAGCACGTCGCCAACGTAGACCGGCTTGTGGAACACGAAGCCGTCGACGGCGACGGTGGCAACCCGGCCTTTCGCCCGTTGCCCCGCGGTGATGCCGCCGGCGACGTCCATTTGCGCCATCACCCAGCCACCGAATATGTCCCCCGAGGGGTTGGTGTCGGCGGGCATGGCCAGGGTCCGGATCGCCAGTTGGCCGCGCGGTTCATCGCCGCCCGTTGCCGCGCCGAGTTGTCCAGGTCGTTCTGCCGTCATGAAGTGTTCCCTTTTTCGAAACGCCAATATTTCCACAACATGTGGTAACCCATTGTCGAAGCCCTACCTTATCGTGGTATAAGCGGTCAGACTCTTGGCCAGCGCCGCCAACGGCGGACCGGCGACGGTTCCGCCCTCTCGAAACGGAGACACGAAGACCCCATCCATGGCCGATCTATTTCAACACGCGGCAGGCAAAAAGCAAGCGACCAAGCGCCCGGCCCCCAAGGCCGGCGGCAAATCCGCCAAGGCCGTGTCCGAGCCGAACAACGGCAGCGCCTACACGGCGGAAGACATTGAGGTTCTGGAAGGCCTGGAGCCGGTCCGTCATCGGCCCGGCATGTACATCGGCGGCACCGACGACCGGGCGCTGCACCACTTGGCGGCGGAAATCCTCGACAATTCCATGGACGAGGCCGTGGCCGGCCATGCGTCGCGCATTGAAATATCCCTGGCCGAGGACGGCACGTTGACCGTGAAGGACAACGGCCGCGGCATTCCCTGCGACCCCCATCCGAAGTTCAAGGACAAATCGGCGCTGGAAGTGATCCTCACGACTCTGCATTCGGGCGGCAAGTTTTCCGGCAAATCCTACGAGACCTCGGGCGGGTTGCACGGCGTCGGCCTGTCGGTCGTCAACGCCCTGTCGCGGACACTGTCGGTTGAGGTCGCCCGCGACAAACGGCTGTTCGGCCAAGCCTACGAACGCGGCCATCCGACCAGCGAACTTCAAGACCTGGGCACGGTCAACAACCGGCGCGGTACGACCATCACGTTTTTACCGGACCCGGAAATCTTTGGCGCCAAGGCGGCGTTCCGCCCGGCCGCCCTCTGCCGCATGGCCCGGTCCAAGGCCTATCTTTATCGCGGCGTCGAAATCCGCTGGTCCTGCGACGCCAAGCTGTTGAAAGCCGGCGACAATACCCCGGCCCAAGCAACGTTCCATTTTCCGGGGGGCTTGGGCGACTATCTTGGCGCCACCCTGGACGGCCGCAAGACCCTGACCCAGGAACCCTTCGTCGGCGAAGGCAAACTGAACGGCGGGTCGGGAAAGGTCGAATGGGCCATCGCCTGGCCAATCGACGAAGACGGCTTTTGTTCATCCTATTGCAACACGGTGCCGACGCCCCAGGGCGGGACCCATGAATCGGGGCTTCGATCCGCCCTGATGCGGGGATTGAAAGCCTATGGCGAGCTGGTCAACAACAAACAGGCCGCGAAGATCATGGCCGACGACATTACGGGCGGTGCCGCGATGATGTTGTCGGTGTTCATCGCCGATCCGCAATTTCAGGGCCAGACCAAGGAAAAGTTGGCCACCACGGAGGCCCAGCGTCTGGTGGAAACCGCCGTCCGCGACCATTTCGACCATTGGCTGTCCGGCCACCCGGCGCAGGCCAACGCATTGTTGGAACATGCGGTCGAGCGCGCGGAAATGCGCCTCAAACGGCGCCAGGCAAAGGAGACCAAGCGAGCCTCGGCAACGCGCCGGGTCCGCCTGCCCGGCAAGCTGGCGGACTGCACGCGCAGCACCGCCGAGGGGACGGAGCTTTTCCTGGTCGAGGGTGACAGCGCCGGCGGCTCGGCCAAGCAAGCCCGCAGGCGCGAGACCCAGGCGGTCCTGCCGCTGCGCGGCAAGATCCTCAACGTGGCCAGTGCCACCGCCGACAAGATGCGCGCCAATCAGGAACTGAACGATCTGATGGAGGCCCTCGGCTGCGGTACCGGCGACCAGTTCATGGAAGATGACCTGCGTTACGACAAGGTGATCATCATGACCGATGCCGATGTCGACGGCGCCCATATCGCGTCGCTGTTGATGACCTTCTTCTTCAAGGAGATGCCCGATCTGGTGCGCTCGGGCCATCTCTACCTGGCCCTACCGCCGCTGTACCGCCTGACCCAGGGCGGCAAAAGCGCCTATGCCCGTGACGACGCCCATAAGGAGGATCTGATGAAGCGCGAGTTTTCCGGCCGCGGCAAGGTCGAGATCTCCCGCTTCAAGGGCCTCGGCGAAATGCCTCCGGCGCAGCTCAAGGAAACCACCATGGACCCGGACAAGCGCGCCTTGCTGCGCGTTACGCTGCCGGGCACGGCGGACGACGCCGAGCGCCTGGACGGCAAGAAGACCGCCAAACTGGTCGACAGCCTTATGGGCCGCAAACCGGAATTGCGGTTCGCCTATATCCAGGAACATGCCCGTTTCGTCGAAGACATCGACGTATAGGACGGGGGGCGGCCAGGCCAGGCCCGGTTCGGCGCCTATGCGGCGGCCGCCTCCAATCCCGCCTCTTCAGGCAGGCCCAGCATGATGTTCATGAGTTGCACCGCTTGGCCCGAGGCCCCTTTGCCCAGATTGTCGAGAACCGCGATCAATACCGCCTGTCCCGCTTCCCGGTTGGCGAAGACGAACAGGTTCAAGCGGTTCGTGCCGTTTGCGGCCTCGGGTTCCACATGAGGGATGTCACCTTCGTGTAACTTATCAGAAATTTTGACAAAGTGGCTGCCCGCGTAATGGTCCTGGAGCTTCGCCTGCAGATCTCCCGCCGACGGGCTGCCGGGCAGCGACCAAAGCTGCAGGGGGATTTGCACGATCATGCCCTGGTGATAGCGCGCCACTGAGGGCACGAACAGCGGCGCATGACTGAGGCCAGAGAATTTCTGGATTTCCGGCACATGCTTATGCTTCAAACCCAGGCCATACACCCGAACCGCCGCCTCAATATGGTTCTGGGACTCCGGATTTTCGAAGGCGGCGATCAACTGCCGCCCGCCGCCGGAATACCCCGACACGGCATTGATGGTCACGGGCGCGTCCGCGGGCAGCAACCCATCCGCCACCAAGGGATGCAACAGCGCCACCGAGGCCACCGCGTAACACCCCGTGTTGGCGACCCTGGAGGCCTTGGCGATGACGTCGCGATGGCCGGACTCGTACTCGGGAAAACCATAGACCCAGCCGTCCGCCACCCGGTGCGCGGTGGAGGCGTCGATCACGCGGGTATCGGGGTTCTCGATCAGCGAAACGGACTCCCTGGCCGCATCGTCCGGCAGGCAAAGGATCGCCAGATCGACGGCATTCAGCATCTCGGCCTTGGCCGCCACGTCCTTGCGCCGCTCTTCCGGCAACCGCAGAAGTTCGATATCGCCCCGGCCATCCAGCCGTTCGCGGATCTGCAGGCCGGTGGTGCCCACATCGCCGTCGATGAATACTTTCGCCGTCATGTTCGTGTTCCGTTTGTTGCCGCGGTGAACCGTCTCGACCGCTCTGTCTCAGGCTCTCTATAAACGAGCCCGCGCGTCGGTCAATCCCCCAGAAAGGCGATCAGTCGACCGCTAATCAAGACGCCGACCCAGCAGAGGATCGAAAAAACGCCATGACCACGGCAAGCGGCGGCAGAGGCCTGCGCCATTCCCGCGCCATGGCGCAGGTGGACCAAGGCAACGGCGCCTATGGCCAGGACGATCAACACAAGCTTTATCTGAAACGCCGGATTGTCGGCATAAGTCACCGCCCGCGTGGCGAACAGGCAGAGTCCCGTCGCCACCGCCAAGGCCAAGCCGATGCCCGCCGTCCATTGTAGCGGCCGGATGAAATCCGCCCGCGCGACCCCGGGCCAAACGCCGATCAACCTGAGCGACAGGGGAATGGCGCCACCGACCAAAAGCGCGATGCCCAACACATGCGCTGTGTTCATCGCCGCGTAGCCCCAGCGCGAAAATCGCAGGGCTTCGGCCGGCGGAAGCGCCTGCAGACCTGTCAGAAAAGCATCCAACGGCGTCGCCCGTCAGCGTTCCTCGTACAAGATGAACTCACGCTTGCCCAAATAGAAGCGCACTGCCTTGAGCCGCTTTTCCGTGACGTCGGCCGCCGGCTGGCCGATCACACGGATCTCGACGCCGGGCTTGAGGTCACCTTGTTCAAGCCCCGCGCTCTCATTGCGCCAGGGCTGGCCGACCTCCACGGTCCAGATCTCCTTGTTGACCGCAACCATGAGAATGCCATGGGGGTAACCGAGATCGACCTTACGGATGACCCCGGTCAGTTCGATGTTGCCGCCCGTGGTCCAGGCCCAGCCGTGATGCGCGCGTGCCTCGTGAGATGCCAGGGCAAAAGCACCCAGCAGCAACATCGCGGTCAAACAAAGCCGTTTCATTCATCTCCTCCCTCGGGGCCAACAAGCGCAGGTTTCCTGGACCGGATATGGGGCTCGTCTCACCCTGGCGTCAAGCAATGACGTCCGGCGCGCCGAGGACCGACGCCAGCCGCCGGAATGTCCAGAAAAGCCTGAAAAGGCGAAGATCATCAGCGGCGCGGCGGTCAATCCCTGATGCGCAAAAATGGTGCAACGGCACCTCCCCCTCGTCATCGATCTCCTTTAATGTTCCTTCATGTCTCACTCCCCTGCCTCCGGCGATCCTGGACACGGCCAATCAAAGAAACGGGTTCTGCTTTTGGGAGCCACCGGCACCATTGGCCGGGCGGCGGTTGGCGCGCTTCGCCGCCGTGGACACGACGTCGTCTGCATTGTCCGCCCACAAACGACGGATCCCGCCGCCGGTCCCCGGGGGCCGGCGGCGCGCGGACAGGGGCCCACTCCTCCGGTCGAGGGTCTGGACCCGGACCAGGTCCGCGCCTGTGACGTGACCGACCCGACGTCTCTGGCCGCCGCGGGATTTCGCGGCGAGCGGTTCGACGCGGTCATGTCCTGCCTGGCGTCCCGTAGCGGCATGCCCGAAGACGCCTGGGCCATCGACCACGACGCCCATGTGACCGCCCTCGACCTGGCGAAGGATCACGGTGTCGCCAGCTTCGTTCTGCTGTCCGCGATCTGCGTGCAACGTCCGAAATTGCCGTTCCAATTCGCCAAGCTGGCGTTCGAAGAGAAGCTGACGGCATCCGGGCTGACCTATGCCATCGTGCGCCCGACGGCATTCTTCAAATCCCTTTCCGGTCAGATCGACCGGCTCAGGGCCGGGAAACCGTATCTTCTGTTCGGGGATGGGACGCTGACCGCCTGCAAACCCATATCGGACAATGATCTCGCCAACTACTTGGTCGATTGCCTGGAGCGGCCGGCATTGCAGAACAAGATCCTGCCCATCGGCGGCCCCGGACCGGCGGTCACGCCCCGGCAACAGGGGGAACACCTGTTTCACCTGCTGAACCGCCCGCCCAAGTACCGCAAGATGCCCGTTGCGGTCATGGACGCCATCATCGGGGTGCTCTCGGTTCTGGGGTGGGTGTCGGCCAAGGCGTCGAGGGCGGCGGCCCTGGCCCGCATCGGCCGGTACTACGCAACCGAATCCATGTTGCTTTATAACGCCGGGAAAGGCCGTTATGACGCCGCCGCCACGCCGACCTACGGCACCGAGACCCTGTTCGACCACTACCGCGCCGTGATCCGAGGCAATGCCGCCAACGAGCGGGTCGAGACAGCCGTCTTCTGAAACCCGCCCTCCCGGAGACACTGCATGCTGCTTGCCACCTCGATCACCTTCACCAGCGGCCCCCCGCCCCTCCAGCACGGTGATAACCCGCTCACGAATTCACCTGGTTATGTCTATGTCGGAGGCGACTTGGACCGCACCCTTCGAGAACATCGGGGGACTTTCGCCCTCATATTCATGGGTGGGAAATGGCCGGAGATCGTTGAGGTAACTTTATGCCTGCATTGGGCGGAATTGAAGTTCGGTGAAGCGCAATCCTCTGAGTTGAAGCCTTAATCGCTTTTCTTCATCGTCGCGGTCGGAGTTCCTATATTGCTGACCCCAACGGTTAACCAGCATTCTATGTTTCCGCGTGGTGAGCCAAATTTTGAGAGGGGGTGATAATGGCGCTGGGATCAAGGCCGGAAACCGTTACACTTTTCAATCGAGCTTAAAGATCTGGATTGAACAATGGAATTCAACATATCCCCTGAGAACGGCAAGGATGAAATTCGTCCGAAACTGTTTGAGGCGTTTACTTTGTTGCATCAACAGGATCGCGCCTCGGTAACGCAGTTCATCGATCAAATTCTCTCTGCTCATCCCGGCCATGCGGAGGCCTTATGTATTCGGTCCTGGCTGCTGGCCACTGACACCGGGGCGGATGGTCTCGAAGATTGCCTTGAATGTCTTTCCAAGGTTTCGGGGTTTGATGAACATCAAATGACGAGCCTGCTGAATGCGATTTCGGACACCCATGGTCAGGAAACCGTCATCGGTACCATCGACGCTTGGCTAAATCTGTTCCCGGAACAATCGTTGTTCCATCGGATCAGGATGTTGATCGACAAACGGCTCGGCCATGCCGCAGCGTTTCGAAAGCATATGAAGGCAGCCCAATCAGTGCTGCCGGAACCGCCGCATTGCCCGCAGTCGGCGATCATGACGACACAGTTCGCTGAGCGGCAGGCTCAGCTTCATCGATCTTACGGCGAGCGGGAGACGATTCATCCGGCGAAGCCCGAACGCCAGTACTTTGTCCTGATGCGCTCTCCGCGCCTGAACGCAAAGGGGGTCACCCTCGAATTAGGGGCAGCAGGTGCTCAAGAACCAGGTACACCCGCCGTTCCTGCGCTGCGGTTGACAGCTCCCTTCAGTCAGGATTGCAATCATCTCAATGGTATCGGATTCATCAATACGGTCCTGACATGGGGGGTCTGGCCAGGCGGTGGTATTGATCGGGCGCATGCATCTCTCGATGAGCCGGCGATGGATCTGAGAGACCGTAGATTGCGCCTGCGTGCAAAGTTCGGTGGTCTGGACCCGAAGGCGTTCCGGTTCGGATTGATTGTCCACACGCTTCTTGAAATCGACGATCAGCACCGTAACGTGGTCGGGGTCAAGCTCCTAAAGGGCCAGATGATCGATCCCGGCCAGTATCCGGACGGCGATTGGGTCAATCTGGAGTTCTTGCTGACGACCGATCCCGCCGACTGGGTGGACGCGGGTAACAACCCCGAGGTCAATTCGGCGGAGCACCGATACGTGTTGGCGGATCTGGATTGAGTGCTCGCTGAGCACAGGGGCACCTTCGCCCTGGTCTTCTCGGGCGGCGCTTGGCCGGACATCGTGGAGGGGAGCATATCTTTCCATTGGGCGGAACTGACCTGAGAACTTCAGATCATCTCTCGTTGGCATCCGGCGGCCAACAACACTAGGTGTTCAGTCCCGGCGTGTTGTGCATGGGGTCGAGTTTGAATCTTTTGGGCTCGGTTGTCCAGGTTTTGCAGATGAATTCATAGGGTGTCAGTCCCTTGAGGGTCTTGAGGCGCTTGGCGAAATTGTAGACGGTGACGACATCGCCGAGATGGGAGCGCAACCGATCGTGACTGTCGTCGTGATAGCGTCTGACGGTCGCCTCCTTGATGGTCCGGTTCATCCGCTCGACCTGGCCGTTGGTCCAAGGGTGGTTGGGCTTGGTCAAACGGTGCTCGATTCCATGACGTCTGCGGGCCCGATCAAACGGATGGCCGCGCAACATGGCGGTGGGGCCTTTGCGGTTTTTCGGCAGGTCGGCGCACTGGATGCCGTTGTCGGTCAGCACCGTGTGGATGACATAGGGGACCGCCTCGACCAGGGCCTCCAGGAAGGCCGAGGCGGTTCTGGTGTTGGCGCGCTCGGCAAGCTGGACAAAAGCGAACTTCGAGGTCCGGTCGATGGCGACGAACAGATGAAGTTTGCCCTCCTCGGTGCGGACCTCGGCGATGTCGATGTGGAAATAACCGATGGGGTAGGTCTTGAACTTCTTCTTCGGCCTATCGCCCTTCATGTCCGGCAGCCGGCTGATGCCATGGCGCTGCAGGCAGCGGTGCAGACTGGAGCGGGTCAGGTGGGGGATCGTTGGCTGCAGGGCGTAGAGGCAATCATCCAGCGGCAACAGCGTGTGCTTGCGAAACGCCACCACCATGGCCTCCTCTTCGGCCGGGAGAACCGTCGAGCGGACGTCCTTGGGCCCCATCGGCGCGTCCTCGACGGAATCGCGCTTCTTCCACTTGGCCACCGTCTTCGGATTGAGACCGTAGCGCTCGCTCAGCTCCTTGATCGAAGCTTGCGATCGCTGTATCGCCGCTCGGAGGGCCTGCGTCGTCTTGGCGCTCCCGTGTAGTCCCTGTCCCATAAAACCCCCCGTGATGATGGATCAGTATAATCAACCCCATCACACTCCGGGACTGAACACCTAGGCGCCTCCGCCCCCTCGATAGGGCGCCATGTCGGCGAATACGGCGATGGCGGCGCTGGCGATCACCGTGGTGTAGCCCTGCTCGTCGTAAGGCACGTTGAGCCCGCCCTTTTTGACTCGGACCGCGACCTTCCCGTGCGGCAACAACGCCGCGACGGCGTCGGCATCGACCGCCCCGGGGTCCTGCACGCCGATGGTGACCTCTATCACCAGGTCGCGCCGCAAATCCATGCCCAGTTGACTCGGAAAACTCAGGCTGGAATGATGAATGGCGTCGTCGACCGCCCGGCAGGCGGCCCGGGTGTAGTCGCCGCTTCGCAGAGAAACGCCGGAGCCCATCTCCAGAATGACACGATCAAGCCCGGCGCTCATTCCGCGGTCCTCCCCGCCACCGGGCTGTCCGACACCTCCATCCGCACGATGACCGCGGCATGCGCCAACAGGGTCGAATCGGCTCCTTCGGGCGTTGCGATCTCCAGCCCGCCCTCTTCGCAAAACACCTCGATCTTGCCATAGGGGAAAACCGCGGCGACGGCCCGTTTGTCGATGGTTTCCGGCCTCGGGGCCCCGATCATCACCTGGATATCCATGTTGTCGCGCGGCTGCCCCAAGACATCGGCGATCTGCAGGAAATTCCGCCAAAGCGCATCGCGCACGGCGCGTTCCGCCGCCTTCGTACTATCGGCGCCGTGAATATCCGTGCCTTGTCCCAACTGCAGGACCATTCGCTTCAAAGCCATAATGTTCCGTGTCTCCTTTGCATTTTCGCCAACACCAGCCCAAGTCAATATCGGCATTCTGACCCGATAACAAACTGAAAGGGGCGCCCCCGGCCCCTCGCTTCCGTTCAGGCCTGTTGGACGCCAAGGGAAGAGCAAATCGTCAAAAATCATCTTGTAAGTGCGGGTCCGCATCCCCATTTGGGGGATTGGGTCGCCGGCACTCGAAAAACGATGTCCGGTTCCAAAACCACTTTGTCGTTAACTTTGGACCTGATGCGAGGGTTGACGAAATGAAACAGAACGAACGGGTTTCCCTGCGGGCCTGCACCAACATGATGGTTTATCCGGCGCTCTGCGCCTTGGCCTTTGTCGCGGCCACCTTGGGTGTGTTGGACATCTTCGTGATGTAAGGCCGACGACGCGCATATTGCCGCCGCCCGGGTCACCGGGCGAGACGCTGGCAAGGCAAGTCGATGAACAACGGCGTTCCCAGAGATGGGCGCGCCGTTTTCCATTTCGGGCACCGCAAAGCCATAGGCGGCCCGACGGCGACAAGCGTCGGGATGATCTGATCCTGTACCCGGGCGACCGCTTCCAGTAAGGTTGCGGGCGATCAACGAACGAGGGTCCGAGACATTTCCGAGCGCAATTTTGAGCCAATGACGAAGGCCGAAGTGGTCGCCGCGCAGCGTGCTTGGGCCAAATACGTCACCGAGGGTGACGTCGACCGTCTGTTGGACCTTTACGACTTCGGCGCCCCGGATGAACCTCTGCTTTTCAAGCCGACCTTGGCCGACGTCATTCGCCTCGATCGCGCGGGCGCGCGGTCATACTTTGTCGGCGGGGATCCGAACTATCCCAACGACCACGGCTTTCTCAAACGTGGCTGGAAGCAAGTGGAATTCCAGAGCGCCGCCGGTCCGATTCTCAAGGCGGGCGGCCTGGGCTATAAGGATATGGGACATTACACCTTCATCGACGGCGACGGCAACGCGACCCGGGCCGACTATACCTTCGCCTATCACAAGCTAGACGGCCGCGTGCTCATCTCGCTGCATCATTCCTCGCTCACCTGGCTTCCGCCGCTCGAAGATTGAGCATTCCAACCCGCCGACAGGCGGCAAAACGCGGCGTTCCCACCTCCTGATAACGCCGCGTAAGCTACTGATATCGAATTATTTTTATTTAACGCTTCGAGAACTGGAACGAGCGCCGCGCCTTCCGCTTACCGTACTTCTTCCGTTCGACGACGCGCGAATCGCGGGTCAGGAAGCCGCCGACCTTCAGCTTCGAGCGCAGGGTCGGCTCATACAGCGTCAGGGCCCGGGAGATGCCGTGCCGCACGGCGCCGGCCTGGCCGGACAGACCGCCCCCCTTGACCGTGCACATGACGTCGTATTGGCCCAGGCGCTCGACCGTTTCGAAGGGCTGCTTGATCATCATCTGCAACACCGGACGGGCGAAATAGACTTCCGCGTCGCGACCGTTGACCGTGATCTTGCCGGGGCCCGGCTTGATCCAGACCCGGGCGACGGCGCCCTTGCGCCGGCCGGTGGCGTAAGACCGGCCCAGATCGTCGATCTGCGGTTCGACCGGGGCCGCTTCGACCGCGTCCGGGGCGCCGGTCAGTTCCTTCAGATCCTCGAGCGTCTTTACTTCTTCGGACATGATTTAAGCGCTCCTCTTGTTCTTCGGATTCATCGCCGCAACGTCCAGAACCTGCGGCTGTTGGCCGGCGTGCGGGTGTTCGGTGCCAGCGTAGACGTGCAGCTTCTTCATCTGCTGCCGCCCCAGGGGATTGCGGCTGATCATTCGCTCGACCGCTTTGTAGACGACCCGTTCCGGATGCGCGCCACCGAGGATACCGCCCGCCGTGCGCGACTTGATCCCACCCGGATAGCCGGTGTGCCAGTGGTATTTCTTCTGCGCCAGCTTGTTGCCGGTGAGGCGGACCTTTTCGGCGTTGATGACGATGATGTGGTCGCCGCAATCGATATGCGGGGTGAACATCGGTTTGTGCTTGCCACGCAGACGCTGGGCGATGACCGACGCCAATCGGCCCAGGACCAGGCCTTCGGCATCGACGACGTACCAGCCCTTTTCGACATCCGTCGGCTTGGCGGAATAAGTTTTCATGTCACGTTCCCTGAAACTTGAACTGCCCCGGGAGGCCCCGATAAAAGGTCCGCCCCTGGGCCGAGAGCGGCGCAGTATGCCATCGAAGACTTCTAAGTCAAGCGAAAATAATCAACAATTACCGCAGGTTAAAACAACGGTACTTTAATACCCTATTTCTCGCGGGGCGGGATCGAATAGGTCCCGGTGGTATGCGCGACGGGGGCGTCGTGACCGTCTGAATGAACCGTCACTTCGATCACGGCGAGCCGCTTTCCCAGCTTCAGGATCGATGCCTCTGCGACCAAGTCCGCCGGTTCCGGACGGTGCAGGAAATTGGCGTTGAAGCTGGTGGTCACGGCCAGTTTGACCGGGCCGATGCGGCTGAGCAGCGCCGCATACATGGCGGCATCCGCCAAGGCCATCATGGTCGGCCCGGAAACGGTCCCCCCTGGGCGCAGCTGCGATTGATCGACCGGCATGCGCAGCACCGCCGTGCCCTTGCCGATCTCGGTCGCCCGCATGCCGACGTCATGGGCGAACGGCAATTCCTCCGCAAGCACCTGATTGAATTGATCGACCGTGATTTCCGCCATCGACGCGCCACCTCGTTGCTGTCTTGTGCCGGGCGCCTCCGTGGCACCTGAATTGGAAGGTGTCGCAGCCTAGGTAACGTTTACGTAAACGTCAACTTCGGCGCCATCTCCTTGCCGACCGCCCATTGGCGATCACTCATGCGGGCTCACAGGTCTTGTCAGGACCGGGACCCGAGGCCTAAAACAGGAGCGAGAGCGCCATCGGAGCGACAGCCCCGTGCCCCATTCCGCTTTCTGGAGGTCCCATGGACGAGGCAAAGTCCCGATCGGACGTATCAGACACCGCCGAAAGCGCGCCCGTGCTGCTGCGGGCCGACAGGGACGGCATCGCCACCCTGATCCTTAACCGGCCGGACAAGTTCAACGCCCTGTCGACGGAACTGATGACCGCGATCCAGGGGCAGCTTACAGCCATCGCCGACGACCCGACGATCCGCGTCATCGTCCTGGCCGCCGCCGGCAAAGCGTTCTGCGCCGGGCACGATCTGGAAGAAATGAAGGCCATGAAGGGCCGCGCGCCGATCGAGACACTGTTCCAACAATGTTCGGAAATGATGGTCGGCCTTACCAAGGTACCGCAACCGGTGATCGCCCGGGTCCATGGCGTGGCCACGGCGGCCGGCTGCCAATTGGTCGCCCAGTGCGACCTGGCCGTTGCCGCGCAGAACGCCCGCTTCGCCACATCCGGCATCAATCTTGGTCTGTTCTGTTCCACGCCGATGGTCGCGGTGACACGCAACCTGCCACGCAAGCAGGCCTTGGAGCTTCTCTACACGGGCGATTTCATCAATGCGGAAACCGCCCGCCAATATGGCCTGGTCAACCGCGTGGTGCCGGCGGAACTCCTCGACAGGGCGGTCGATGATATGGCGGGCGCGATCGCCTCGAAGTCCCCGTCCGCCATGGCTTTGGGCAAGAGGCTGTTCTACGCGCAGATCGACCAAGGCCTGGAAAAGGCCTATGAGCTGGCAGCGGAAGCGATCACCCGCAACATGCTGCACGAAGATGCGCAAAAGGGTGTCGGCGCGTTCCTAGAGAAACAGCCCATGCCCGATTGGCGGGACCGCGACCCGGACGGCGGGGACGACGACCGATGAACAGCGCCGGCGCGGTTTCCGCAGCCTCGGCGGCCGAGGCCGATCCGCAAGCGCTTCGCTATGAAGACGCATTCATTCGCGGCGTCCTGACCGGGGTGCGGACCATTGCCATGGTCGGCGCCTCCCCCAACTGGGTCCGGCCGTCGAACTTCGCCATGAAATATTTGCTGGGCAAGGGGTACCAGGTCATCCCGATCAACCCGGGCCACGCCGGCAAGGAGATCTGGGGTCAAACGGTCTATGGCGACCTGGCCGACGTACCGGGCAAGATCGACATGGTCGACGTGTTCCGCGCATCCAAGGACGCGGGCGGGGTTGTCGACCGGGCGATCGAACTGAAGGACGAAAAAGGTATCCGCATCGTTTGGATGCAATTGGGTGTGCGCGACGCCGCCGCCGCCGGCCGGGCCAGGGCTGCGGGCCTAGAGGTTGTCATGGACCGCTGCCCGAAAATCGAGTTCGGCCGCCTGTTCGGCGAATTGGGGTGGTGCGGCGTCGATTCCGGCATCATCTCGGCCAAGCGCCCCAAACGCCGCTAAGGAGGCCACCATGGCCAATGACGAGACCGCGCGGCCACGCCGTTCCTCCGCAACGCCGCAGAATTTCGGGTTCGAGACCCGGGCGATCCATGCCGGCGCCCGCCCCGATGCGGAAACCGGGGCGCGGATCACGCCGATCCACCAAAACACCTCCTATGTCTTCGAGGACGCGGAGCACGCCGCCGACCTATTCAATCTGCAGACTTTCGGCTTCATCTATTCGCGCCTGACCAATCCGACCGTGGCGGTTCTGGAAGAACGGCTCGCCAACCTGGAAGGCGGCCGCGCCGCGGTCTGTGCCGCCTCGGGCCACGCGGCCCAGTTCCTGACCTTCTTCACCCTGCTCGAGCCAGGCGACTGCTTCATCGCCTCGAAGAACTTGTACGGCGGCTCGGTCACCCAATTCGGCCATAGCTTCAAGCGGCTCGGCTGGACATGTCATTTCGTCGACCCCACGGATCCGGACAATTTCGCCCGGGCGCTCGCCGACCATCCGGAAGCCAAATGCCTGTTCCTCGAACCCCTGGCCAATCCCGGGGGGCTGGTCATCGACATGGAACCGATTGCCGCCATCGCCCATGACGCCGGCATCCCGCTGGTCGTCGACAACACACTGGCGACGCCCTATCTGTTGCGGCCGCTGGATTGGGGGGCCGACATCGTCGTCCATTCGACGACCAAGTTTCTCTCCGGCCACGGCAACGCCATGGGCGGCGGAGTCATCGAATCGGGCAAATTCGATTGGGCGCAGAACGACAAGTTCCCGTCCATGACCCGGCCCGACCCCGCCTATCACGGCCTGACCTTCTATGAGACATTCGGCGACTTCGGCTTCACCATGAAAGCCCGCGCCGTGGCACTGCGCGATTTCGGCCCGGCGATGGCACCGATGAACGCCTTCCTGACAATCACGGGAATCGAAACCCTGGCACTCCGCATGGAACGGCACGTCGCCAATGCGCGAGCGGTGGCCGAATTCCTCGAAAACCACCCAGCCGTCGCCTGGGTGTCCTATGCCGGCCTGGCGTCGAGTCCCTATCACGGTTTGGCGGGCAAGTACCTGCCGCGGGGCGCGGGATCGGTTTTCACCTTCGGACTCAAGGGCGGCTACGCGGCCGGCATGCGCTGCGTCGAAACCGTGAACCTGTTTTCCCATGTCGCCAACCTGGGCGATACGCGATCGCTGATCATCCATCCGGCGTCCACGACCCACCGCCAACTGACGGCAGACCAACAGATCGCCGCCGGCGCCGGGCCGGACGTGGTGCGGCTTTCGATCGGTTTGGAAACGGCCGACGACCTGATCCGCGACCTGGACCAGGCCTTGGCCGAGCCCTAAGCTCAATAGGTCAGACGTAGTTGGAAACCTCGACCAAATTGTCGTCCGGGTCGCGGAAATAGATCGACAGCAGCTCGCCCTGGGCCCCCGTCCGTTTGGATGGCGGCACCTCGATCTCGACGCCCAGACCCCGCAGATGGGCCTCGACCTCGGCGATCGGTGCCTCGGTGATCAGACAGAAATCCCCGGCTCCCGTCACAGGATTGGCCCCCTTGGGCTCGTAGGGGCTGGGATAGGGATGCAGGTTGATCTTGTTGCCACCGAACACCAGGGCCGAGCGCAGATCGCCGGGCCGGGCCTCGAAATCCTCCCGCGCCATGCCCAAGGCCTTGACGTAGAAATCGCAGGTCGCGTCGACATCGGCGACGGTCAGGACGAAATGATCGATGCGGTCGATGGTGAAGGGCGCGGACATGCTGGGCCTCCGTTGGGTCGGCTGACTGTCTAAGGATGTGTTTGTGATCGGGGTTATAGCGCGCGAGGCACGCTCAGACCCCTCTAACCTTGGCGATGATCTCGTCACGAACCCGATCCGCGTCGTCGGGGTCGACCTGACAGGTGCCGACGGCCCGGTGCCCGCCGCCGCCGTATTCCAGCAGAATGGCGCCGACGTTGGCTTCGGAGGACCGATCCAGGATCGATTTTCCAACGGCGATTTCCACCCGACCGGTTTCCGGCAGGTTGGTGACATGGACCGAAATGTTGCATTTCGGATAAAGCGCATAGACCAGAAAACGGTTCACCGTATAAATCGTGTCCTCGCCACGCAGGTCGACGGCGACGACGTTGTCGATCACTTCGGCACAGCGCTTGATCTGGATCTCTGCGAATTCCTCGTTCAGGACATAGGCGGCGACGCGCTCCGCAACGTCGGGAATCTGCAGGATTTCATCGACCGGGTGATGCCGACAATAGGTCATCATGTCGATCATCAGTTGCTCTTCGGAAATCGCGAACTCCTGCAAGCGGCTGAGCCCCGTCCGACCGTCGAGAATGAAATTGAGCAGGGTATAGCCCTCGGGCGCGAGAATCTCTTCTTCCGTGAAGCTTGCCGAATCCGCCTTGTCCACGGCGGTGATCAAATCCTCGTCGACCAGCGGGAAAGTGCTTTTCCCCCCGTAGTGCTCATAGACGACCCGGGCGGCGGAGGGGGCATTCTCGTCGATGATGTGGTTTCCCATCGGGCCGATGCGTTCGGTCTCGCTGACGTGGTGATCGAAGCAAAGGTGCACCCCCTCGACGTAGGGAAGATTGGCGGTAATGTCGCTTTGCGACACTTCCAACTCGCCATGCTGCATCTGCCTGGGATGGGCAAACAGGACAGAATCGATCATGTCCTGTTCCATGAACAGGGCGCCGCAAACCACGCCGTCGAAATCCGGCCTGGTGATCAGGCGATAACTCCCGGTTTCGGCGCTCATCAAGGACCTCTCCGTAACGTTCGACATCGTTCTTGACGGCTTCGAAGGTACTTCCTAAATCCGGGTTTTGGCAACACAGTCCTCTGACCGTTAAAGAACTTTCTCGGCACCGACCGTCTAGCCGCCGAAAGGACCGGCGACTTAAACGCGCCACGCCGCCGTGCTATAGCAATCCGGCCGACAATGGGAGACCTTAATGTCCGACGAAGTTACCGCCGACCAGGACCCCTCGTCCCAAGCCGAGGACCAACAGACGCTCAGCGTGCAGATCGCCAACCAGATCATCAACGTGGCCAACAATCGGCTGGAAGAAGGTCTACAACCCGACGTCATCGCCGAGGGTTTGCGCCATGCGGCGGCCAATTTTTCGGCCTTCGTCGCCAAACACATGGATCCCGCCTCGGTTCCCGAAGGCCGGGTCACGGACGAATTTCACCGCATGTTACTGTACTACGCCCAGGTCCACGGCAACGACGCGCCGCCGACCACCGGTCTGCACGATCTGATCGGCCGGGTGAAGGACGAATTTTGACCCTTTGATGGGCCGCGGGCCGAACGGACGGCCCCCAGCGCCGGAATTTGAAAGGGCGGTGACGCATCCGATCAGCAGCGGACGAGGACGAGAAGCATGAAAGACACCACCGAGGACAGCGACGCACCCAGCCGATTGACGGCGGCGGACATGGACGTCCAGGCGCAAGACCGGGTTTACGACGGCTATTTCCGGATGGATCGGTGGCGTCTGAAACATCGCCTGTTCGCCGGCGGTTGGAGCGACCAAATCACCCGCGAATGCCTCGAACGGGGTCACGCGGTGGCCGTCCTGCCCTATGACCCCGCGCTCGACCAGGTGGTCTTGATCGAACAGTTCCGCGTCGGCGCGGCGGCCAGCGCGCCCTCCCCCAACTGGCCGGAACCGCCGACACCCTGGCTGATCGAGGTCGTCGCCGGCATCGTCGAGGACGGCGGGCGGCCCGAGGAGGTCGCGGCACGAGAGACCGAAGAAGAAGCCGGCTGTGTGGTCTCGGACCTCAAGCCGATGACGACCTATCTGGTGACGCCGGGCTGTTCGTCCGAAACCATTGCCATCTATCTGGGTCGCGTCGATGCCTCGGACGCCGGGGGGATCCATGGCCTGGACCATGAGCACGAGGACATTCGCGTGTTCACCGCGCCGGCGGAAGACGCGTTTCAAATGGTCGCTGACGGCCGGGTCAACAATGGGACTTCGATCATTGCGTTGCAGTGGCTGCAATTGAACCGGGACGCGGTGCGCCGCGACTGGGCCGAAGCCTGAGGCCCTTCGCCGAAGCTCAGTCCTTAAGCCAGGACGGCGCGCGCTTTTCCAGGAAGGCGGCAAGGCCCTCGGCTGCTTCGTCCGATTGACGTTTTTCCGAATGGATGCGCGCCAATTCCTCGGCCAGATCGTCATCGATCTTCGTTTGCGCCAGTTCCAAGGTTTTCGCCTTGGTCATGGCCATCGCCTCGGGGCCGTTCTTTAGGGTCGAATCGATGATCCGCTGGGCCGTGCGTTCAAGCTGCAGGCTCGGCGCGACCTCGTGCACCAGGCCCATGACATGGGCCTGGTCCGAAGGAAACCGCTCGCCGGTGACCGCGTATCGGCGCACATTGCGCGCCCCCATGGCGGCGATCAACTGCGGCAGGATCGGATGCGGGACGAGGCCCCAGCGAACCTCGGAAACGGCAAAGATCGCGTCCGCGGCGGCGACGACCACGTCGCAGGCCGCGACGATCCCGGTCGCCCCGCCGACACAGTAACCCTGGACGACGGCGAGGGTCGGCTTGGGACAGGTATCGAGTTGGCGCACGACAGCCGCGGTATTACGCGAGGCAACAAGGTTCCTTTCCTCACCCTCGGCCGCGACCCGCTTAAGCCATTTGAGATTGGCGCCGGCCTGGAAGTTCTTGCCGGCACCGCGCAGCACGACCAAACGCACGGCTGGATCGGCGCTCAATTTCGTCACGCCGCTCAACAAGGCATCGATCATTTCGTCGTCGTAGGCGTTGTTCACGTCTGGGCGGTTCAGCGTCACGGTCGCGACG
>JANQIJ010000427.1 GCA_028282185.1 Rhodospirillales bacterium | reverse complement strand
ACACAAACCCGGACATCACCACCAACCGGTTTCCGCCGACCTTTCCGCCCGGCATTACGGTGGAAGCCGTTTCCCGGGCCTGCCTGGCCCACACAGCCGACACGGCCGACGCGCCGGAGGACCGGGAACACGTGACCACCTTCATTTACGACAACGCGGCTTCATTCCACATCGAGAACGTCGCGGCCAGCCGCGCCGGACTTCGTGATTTTGCCCTGACCGTCGATACGGCAGAGGATTTAGCCCGGGCGCGGGCCCTGGCCGGCCGCCTGGAAGCTCTTGGCGATCCGCTGGATCATCTCAGCGCGGTGGAGCAACTGATGGACATGGCTCGGACCACGCAAGACTGAGACCTGAAAGGCCAAGCCCATGAGCAAACTCGCACTTCTCGGCGGCGCGCCGGTCATTCCGGACGAACCGCCGCATTATCCCTCCATCGGCGCCGGCGAGATGGCGGCGGTGCAGGAGGTCATGGAATCGGGCTGTCTGTCCGGCTTTTTCGGATCGCCCGGACCGGAATTTTTGGGCGGCCCCAAGGTGCGTGAGTTCGAGGCCGCCTGGGCCGAACGGTTCGGCGTCAAACACGCGGTCAGCGTCAATTCCAACACGTCCGGCCTGTTCGCCGCCATGGGGGCCATCGGCCTCGGCCCGGGCGACGAAGTCATCGTCCCGCCCTGGACCATGTCGGCGACGACCATGGCGCCGCTGATCTACGGCGGCATTCCCGTCTTCGCCGATATCGAGGACCAGACCTTCTGCATCGACCCGGACCGCGTGCGCGAACAGATCACCGAGCGCACCCGCGCGATCATGGCCGTCAACCTGTTCGGGCATCCGGCGCGCTTGGCGGAGCTGCGCCAACTCTGCGACGACCGTGGCATCTACATGATCGAAGACAATGCCCAGGCGCCGCTCGGCCGGGAAAACGGCCGGGCGACGGGCACGGTGGGCCATATCGGGATCGCCAGCCTGAATTATCACAAGCACATCCACACGGGCGAAGGGGGCGTCTGCGTCACCGACGACGACGACCTGGCCCGGCGCCTGCAGATGATCCGCAACCACGGGGAAAACCTGGTCGCCAGCGAAGGCCTTTCCGATGCCACCAACATGGTCGGCTTCAACTTCCGCATGACGGAGTTGTCCGCCGCCGTCGGCCTGGTGCAACTGGCCGCATTGGAACGGCACGTGGCAACCCGCGAGAAGCTGGCGGAAACGCTGTCGGAAGGCACCCGCGACCTGGACGGTTGGACCGTGCCCGTGGTGCGCGACGGCTGCCGCCACAACTATTACATCTGGCTGGTCAAATTCGACGAGGACGTGGTCGGCGTCAGCCGCGAGCTGTTTTCCAAGGCGCTGGCCGCCGAAGGCTTCCCCCATGAACTGGCCTATGTGGCGCCCTTGTACCGCCTGCCCCTGTTCCGCGACCGCGTTGCCATCGGCCGCGACGGCTGGCCATTTACTCTGACCGGGCGGACCTATCCGGACGGTCTCTGCCCGATTACCGAGCGCCTGCATGAAAAGGAAGCCGTCTGCTTCGAGCCCTGCGCCTTCGACGTCGACGACACCCTTGCCGCCCGCATGGTCGAGGCGATCCGCAAGGTCCACGAATACCGGGCCGACCTGAACGCCCTGGCGAAAGGCGCCTGAGCCATGACCGGCGCCGGCCAGCCCCTCGCCACCGATAGCCCCCGGGTGGTCGCCAGCATCGAGGCCCGCATGTCGGCCGCGCGCCTGCCCGGCAAGGTGCTGATGGACGTCGCGGGAAAGCCGGCCCTGGAACGCCTGGTCCGCAGGTTGGAACAGGCGAAGGAGCTGGACGCCATCGTCCTGGCGACCACGACCAACCCGGCCGACGACGCGCTGGAAGCCTGGGCCAAGGGCCGTGGCCTGCCCTGCTATCGCGGGTCCGAGGACGACGTGCTGGACCGGGTCGTGCAAGCCCAGCGCATGATGAACAGCGACGTCATCGTCGAAATCTGCGGCGATGCGCCGTTGCTCGACCCCCGGGTCGTCGATCAGGCCGTCGAGACGTTCCTGGCCGGCGGCGTCGACGTGGTCAGCACCACGCAAAACCTGACTTGGCCGCAAGGCATCGACGCCCAGGTCTTCCGCTTTACCGATCTGGCCCATGTCGCGGAGACGATCGAAGATCCCGCCGTCCGGGAGCACGTGTCGCTGTATTTCTATGAACATCCGGAGGCCTACAAGATCCACCACCTGACGGCGCCGGAAACGGAACGGGACCCGGGGGTCCGTCTGCAATTGGATTATCCGGAAGACCTGGAACTGATCCGCGCGGTCTACGAACGGATGGACGCGGAAAAAGGCGATGGCTTTCGCGTCGCCGACATCTTGGCGTTGTTGAACCGCGAACCGGCGCTGCGCGAGATCAACCGCCATTGCGAGGAAAAGGCCGCGCGATGACAGGTTTGCGGACCCTTGTGCTCGGTTTCGGGGCAATCGCCTCGGGCCTGGGCCGGGACGAGAAAATGGCGAGGTACTTTGATTTCGCCTGTCATGCCCAAGCCTTGGCCGCCCATCCGGGTTTCGATTGGCGGGGCGTCGTCGATCCCGCCCCATCGGCCCAGGCCGACGCCCGGGACAACTGGCAGGTGCCGCAAGTCACCGCCGAGGTGGCCGACGCCGTCCAAGCCGTCCGCCCGGAAGTCGTCATCCTGGCAGCACCACCGGGAGCCCGCGCGGCGGCGGTGGCCGCCATGCCGGACCTCAAGGCCGTGCTGCTTGAAAAGCCGCTGAGCGGCCCGGAAGACAACGACGGCGATGACCTGGCGGCGATCTGCGCCGAACGGAATATTCCCGTGCTGGTCAACTATTGGCGGCGGGCGGACCGCCTGTCCCGAACTCTCGCCTCTGGCGGCCTGGTCGAGCGCATCGGCCGGCCACAGGCCGTGTTCGGCCTTTACGGCAAGGGGCTCGCCAACAATTGCAGCCATATGATCGACTTCGTCCGTATGCTGATCGGCGAGGTCGCGACAGTCCAAGCCTTGGGCCCGGCCCGGGCGGCCGCCGATTCTTCCGTCCCCGGCGATCAGGCCTTGCCTTTCGCCCTGACGCTTGAAGATGGCCAGGTCGCCAGCTTCGGCACCGTCGATTTCGCCCATTACCGGGAGGTTGGCCTGGACATCTGGGGCGAGACTGGCCGCCTGCAGTTTCTCCTGGAAGGCCTGAGCACGACGGTCTTCCCGCGGGCCGAAAACCGCGGTCTTGAAAACGCCGACGAAATATCGCCGGACGCCGGCGAAATGCTGGAACCGACCGTCACCGACAGCCTCTATCGTATATACGACAACCTGGCGGCGGTCGCCCTGGGCAGCGCAACGCCCTGGTCGCCGCTATCGTCCGCCCTGGTCAACGCGCGCATCGTCGACCGCATCCTGCAATCCGCCGCCGAGGACGGCCGGCGCCTGACGGTGGATTGAGCCATGACCGACGGCGCGCCACATGTTCTGGCCTATGTGGAAGACCCCGGCGCGGCCAACATGGTGCTGGGCCTGCGTGCGACCGTCGGACGGCTTGGCGGCCGGCTGACATTGACGGCGGGCGGCGGCGCGCTTGCCCATCTGGCGGCCCGGGGCGAAGCGCCCCAGGACCTGGACGACGCGCAAACGGCGGTGGATGCAGCCAAGCCGGACGTGATCGCAGTCGGCACCTCAGAAAACCCGGAGACGCCCGCCTTCGCCCTGATCGCGGCGGCCCGCGCCCGGGGCTTGCCCAGCGTCGGCCTGATCGACGGGCCCGGCAGCGCGGAAAATCGCTGGCGCGGCCGCGATACGGATCCCCTGACGCATGTCCCCGATTGGTTGATCGTCCCCGAGCCGTCCGTCGGCGCTGCCTACGAAAAGCTAGGCTTCGACGGGGCCCGGATCGTCGTCACCGGTCATCCGGGGCTGGACCGATTGGGAACGCTCGGCGACCGGTTGGCCGCCCGGGGGCGGGCCGCATTGCGCCGCGAGGCCTTTCCCGGCCTGCCCCCTGACGGGCCGCTGATCCTGTTCCTGACCGAGCTTTCGGACGGCCTCGATCCGGCGGATTACCGGCGGCGCCCGGATTACACCCTCACTGGCCGGGGCGGTTCAGACGGGCGAACGGAAATCGTCCTGGAAGAATTGTTGGACGCCCGCCGCGCCCGGGCGCCGGAAGCACGGATTGCCCTGCGCCTGCATCCCAAGACGCCACGAGAGATCTACGCCGACTACGAAAACGAGATAGATGCCTGGTCCACGGGCGGCGACCCCTATCCCGCGTTGATGGCGGCCGATCTGGTCACCGGTGTGACGACCGCGTTGTTGCAGGAAACGGCGGCCTTGGGCGCCACCGTGCTGTCGATCCTGCCGCGCCCGGCGGAACGCGCCTGGCTCAATGGCGCGGACCGAATTCCCTGGGTCGCCAACCGGGAATGCCTGCAGGACGGCCTGGCCAGTGCCCTGAACGACCCTGAGGGCTTCATGCCGCTGGCCGACCCGGCCCAAACAACGGGCAACGCAGCCACCAGGGTCGCGGCGGCGCTGCTCGCCATCGCCCGGGGAAAGGCGCCGCGATGACCGTCGCGCCGATCCTCGAAACACCCCGCCTGCGCCTGGAGCCCTTCGCCGAAGCGCATCTGACGCCGCGCTACGTTGCCTGGCTCAACGACCCCGAGGTCGTGCGCTATTCGGAACAACGCCACCAAACCCACACCCTGGAAAGCTGCCGCGATTTCGTCGCGACCTTTGCCGACGGTCCCAACGGCCTTTGGGCGATCATCGAGACGACGCAGGGGCTGGGCCATATCGGCAACATTTCGACCGAGGTCGATCCCGCCGCCGGAACGGGCGATATCCGCATCCTGATCGGTGAACGGGACGCCTGGGGCCTGGGGCTCGGCGCCGAGGCCTGGATTCGGGTGATGGCGCATCTTTTTCAAGAATTGGGGTTAAAACGGGTCACCGCCGGGACGCTCGAAGAAAACCACGGCATGCGCCGGATCATGGCCAAGGCCGGGATGACCGAAACCCATCGCGCGCCCGGCCCCACGCCCGTGGACGGCCGTGCCATGGATGCCGTCTATGCCGAATGCCTGGCCCTCGATTTCCGGGGCTGAAACATCGCCCCAAGTTCCCCAACCGTTTGCCGAAGACCGCTCCGCGTTTGCAAATTTTGCCGCCCCAACCGGTCAAAAATTGCCGAGCCGGCCGGTGATCACGCGACTCCAGAGGCCTTAAAGAACTGAAATCAAACAAATTTGTTCCTGGCGCGATGCTTGCTGATGGTTTTCGCGGAGCAGAACGCCCGCATCAAACTTGGATCGAGACAACCCGCCGGATTGGCGACGAAGCGTAAGGAACGAACATGTTGGATCACGTAACGGCTTCAAGCTCGGGCATTAAACAGGCCCTACAAGCGCAACAGCAGGCGGGGCGCTTCGCGACCCATGCCCAGCTGTTTACGAGCTTCCAGGATCTGGTCATGGATATGCAGGCGAAGATCCTCGATCCCGCCAAGACCCATGCGGTCCAGACGCGGGACATCGCCCGCATCGAACGCCCGTCGGATACGGGCGCCAACGATTACCGCGACGACGTCGCCGCGCGCGACACCAACCGCGATCCGTCGGACGACCGCTACGCGGCCCGCGACCGGTCTTCGGACAACGCCGATGATCACAACGTCAGCCAGCGCGACGACGCCGGCCGCGATTACTCCGACGACCGGCGCGACAACCAGGGCGCGACCCAGGACGACCGCCGCGCCGAGGGTGCCAGCAACGACCGCGGTGATCAGGACAACGGCCGCCAGGACGCGGTCAACCGCGACGGCAATTCCGATCATGGCGACGGCAACAACGGTGCCGACGGCCAGACGGGCACCGACGCGGCGCAGGCCGGCGACAACGCCGGCAACAACGACACGGCGGGCCAGCAGGGCCAGGGTCAGGACGCCGCTGCCAACGTGGTCCAGGCCAACGTGACCGCCGGCCAGGTGGATACCTTGCTCAACACCATCGTTGCCCAGACCATGGGCACCGATCCGGGCGCCAAGGTCGCCGAGGTCGCCAAGTCGATGGGCGATCAGATCAACCAGGCCGGCCAGCAGAACGGCCAGGCCCTGCGCGACGGCAATCACAACCTGGCCCAGGCCAACCAGCAGGCCCAGGCGATCCGCGCCATGGCCAACATGCACACCAACGGACAAGCCAACGGGGACGGCGCCAGGCAGGCCGAAACGCTGCTGCAGGCCCAGGCCGGTGAAATCGCCAAGGCCGCCGGCGGCAATGCCAAGATGATGGTCAACGTCACCGTCAAGGACGACGCGGCGGCGTTGAACACGCGACCGATGGCGGCCTTGACGGCGGCGGCGGTCCAGGCCGGTCAGGACGCGGCCGGCCAGTCGGGTCAGCAGAGCCAGACGGCGCAGCAAGGGCAGGTCCAGAACCCGATGGTTCAGGCCGCCATGGCGCAGAACCACCTTAACCCGAGCCAGGCGCAGGGCGCGCAAGGTCAGGGTCAGGGGCAGGCCGCCCAGGCGACCCAGGCCCAGGCCGCGGCGCAATTGGCCGCCGACGCCAAGGGTCCGGTGCAGGCCGGATCCGGCATCAACAATGCGGCGAGCCATAGCGCCGGCGGTGGGGCCGAGGGCACCAACACCCAGGCCAATGGCAGCTCCGGCCAGACCCAACAGACCCAGCAGTCGGATCAGGCCCAGAAGACCCAACAGCAGCAACAGGCCCATCAGGCCACCAAGAACAAGGTCATCGATCAGGTCAGCGTGCAGATCAACAAGGCCATCAAGGCCGGCGCCGACCGGATCAACATCCGCCTGCACCCGGCCGACCTGGGCCGCGTCGAGATCCGCCTTGAGGTTGCCGCCGATGGGCGCACCGTGGCCGTGGTCACCGCCGACAAGCCGGACACTCTGGACATGCTGCGCCGGGATTCGGCCCAGCTGGCCAAGGCCCTTTCCGATGCCGGCCTGGACATGGAAGCGGGCGATCTGAACTACAACCTGAAGGGCCAAGAAGAGGGCGAGAAAGAGAAGTCCGTCGCCGATGGCGGAACCGCCGATGAAGAGGCGGTCGAGGACGACGCCCTGGCCGAGGAACTCATGGATCAGGCCATGGCGGCCCACGAAATGGGCCTGCTGCATAACGGCAGGGTCGATGTGAGGGCCTAGGCGCTGCGGCCTCGCAACGCGTGATAGGAAACGGGAAAAATGATCCTCAACGGCATCTCATCCACGGTAAACAACGACCCGAACAGCCAGTCGGCGCAAAGCGCACAGACGCTGGAAGAGGATCTGAACCGTTTCCTGACCCTGCTGACCACCCAGTTGCAGCATCAGGATCCCCTGGACCCGATGGACGCCACCGAGTTCACCAGCCAGTTGGTCCAGTTCGCCAGCGTTGAACAGCAGATTTTCCAAAACTCCAACCTGGAAAAAATGCTGAACCTGCAGGAAACCAACCAACTTTCGTCCCTGGTCGACTTCATCGACACCCGGGTCGAGGTCGAGGGCCAGGGCCTGGTGGTCGAGAACGGCGAGGCCAAGTTCACCTACAACATCCCGTCGGGCACCGTGTCGTCCAAGATCACGATCACCGATTCCTCGGGGGCACAGGTGCTTACCCTGGACGGCGAAACCGACCTGGGTGTCCATGCCTTCGAATGGGACGGCGTCGCCAATAACGGCCAGACCGTTTCCGATGGCCTTTATCAGGTTCAGGTTTCGGCCTTCGACCGCAACCAGAACCTGTTGGAAGTCTTCCACACGACCTTCGGCCGGGTTACCGGCGCGGGCGTGGTCAACGGCGAAACGACGCTGTTCATGGGCCCGCTTCGGGCAAATCAGGACAGCGTCCTGTCGGTCGAGGAAATCAAGGCCGAGCCGGAAACGACAACGACCGAATAAGCGAAGGAATTCTCGGGCTCCCCCGGGGGCCATGAAACAGGCAACGACAAAGGGTTTGACGAACGCCGGCATGACACAGGACGTCGACCGGCATCTGTTAAGGAGAGAGTAAAATGGGTCTTTTTGGTGCACTTAGCTCGGGCGTCTCCGGCCTTACCGCGCAGTCCAGCGCCATGGGCGCCATCGCCGACAACATCACCAACGTCAACACCGTGGGTTACAAGGGCACCCAGGTCAACTTCCAGACCCTGGTCACCCGGCAGACCTCGTCGACGTTCTTCTCCGCCGGTGGCGTGCAGTCGCGGCCGAGAACAGACGCCGGTATCCAGGGCCTGTTGCAGTCCTCGACTTCGCAGACCGACCTGGGCATTTCCGGCTCCGGCTTCTTCGTCGTCAACGAGGCCTCCCGGCCGACGATTTCCAACGAATTCCTGTTCACCCGGGCAGGTCAGTTCTTCCAGGACAACGAAGGCTTCCTGCGCAACACCGCGGGTTTCTTCCTGCAGGGCTTTCCGGTCAACCCGCAGGGCGAGATCATCCCCAACAACCCGGACATCCTGGTCCCCAACGTCAACGTCATTTCGACGGACTTCCTGACGACGATCAACCTGTCGCGGGTCGGCGGCACCGCGTCCTCGACCACGAACATTGCGATCGGCGCCAATTTCCCGGCCAACGCGACCACCGGCCAGACCCACCGCACGGATGTGCAGTTCTTCGACACGCTGGGCAACGCCAACAACATTTCCTTGGAATACTCCCGGTCGAACCGCGACAACCAATGGGACATCAACGTCGATCCGCCGCAGGGCACGACGGACCTGCGGATTCTCGACAGCAACGGCAACACCTCTGTCTCCGTCGGCCAGCTGGAATTCACCGCCCGCCCGGCGGACGGTTCCACGGTCGTTATCGACAACATCACTTACGAATTCGACCGCAACACCT
Source organism: Rhodospirillales bacterium (assembly GCA_028282185.1). Lineage (GTDB taxonomy): Bacteria > Pseudomonadota > Alphaproteobacteria > Rhodospirillales > Casp-alpha2 > UBA1479. Next base: position 1,927 of record JANQIJ010000427.1, on the reverse strand, counting down.
TTGGCACGACCACCGCATCGTTTGGCGATTATCAAGCGGCTGTCGGCGGTGCGATCGCATTCGTTGATGGTGGTGCGGGCGCGGATTCCATTACCGGTCCTGCCGGCGCCTTCGCCGGGCTAAATGACGGCGACCAAATCGTGATCACGGGCGCGAACACCGGTGCAAACAACCAAACCCTGACAATCGTTACCGCAAACGCAACGACCCTGACCTTCGCGACCGGCTCCCTAACCGCCGACGCAGCGGATGCCACGGCAGTCCTAACCCGGACGCCGGCCGGCAACGACTTCGTGGTCGAAGTCCCCAATGCGAGTACGAACAACCGGATCACGGGCGATCCCGGAACGTTCACAGGTCTGGCGGCCGGCGACCTCGTGACAATCACGAACTCCGAAAACGCAGGCAACAACGTTGCTACCGTCCGCATAGAAGCTGTCGATACGACGTCCGGCGCATGGATTGAATTCTTGCCGGCGGATACCGGGACATTCGTCGCGAGGCCCACAGGCAATGCGGACGGGACGATGACGGTTACGCTGTTTAACGGCGGGGCCGGTGAGACGATCAACACCAGTTCCACGCCCACCGTAAGGGTTGACGTGTCATCGAACACCACTGTCGCCCAGGACGTGAACTCGCTTCTAACCCGCATCCTGGCAGTCGACCCCAACTTCGACACGACCAACAACCGGGTGATCCGCTCGCCCGCTTCAGCGACAACCCTTCTGTTTCGCGAAGACGGCACGGGCGGATTGACGCAGGCTGGCGCAACCGGCACAGGGATTACAATTGATCCTCGCGGTCTGTTGCAGACCGATGGCACGACGGCCACGCGCCAAGAAACCAATTTCACGGTCACCAAGCGTCAAGGCACCACTAGCGAGATCACCAAACTAAGGTTCACCGGCGTACCCGCGAATGGCGACGTCATCACCATCAACGGAACAAACTATACATTCCAATCGGGAGAAACGGCAGATTCCAACGGTGGCGACACGACGATTTCCACCGCCGCCGGTACGATCGCCGGCATGCTGTCGGACCTTGAAGCTGCCATCGAAAACCAGGACAGCCAGTTCGCCATCGGCGCAACGACTGCAAGGGTTACAACCACAAAGGATGGCGCGACGAATATCGGGTCGTTGACGAACAATACGTTGGAGCTATCTGCATTGGCATCCGGATCGTATACTGTCGGCTTCTCCTTGAACTTCACGGGCCTACCAGTGGAACCGGATGGAACAGCCACCTTCGTTGCCGATCCCGCGTCGGCAACAGCCATCAACAAGACGAATGCGATCATCTTCGACAGTGACGGCCTGCCCTCGGCGATCAACGTCAATAACTTGGAAATCAATAACTTTTCCAACGGCGCGGGCAATTTTGACAGCGACCCCGCGAACGCACCTCGAGTAACGCTTGACTTCGGCACAATCGGGGTCGCCGACGGCCTGACCCAGTTCGGCTCCGAATTCACGCCGGTCTTCATCCAGCAGGACGGCTCGCAGTTCGGCACCTTCGCCGGGGTCACGGTGGGCGACGACGGCCTGATGACGGCGCTGTTCGACAACGGCGAAACCCGCCCGGTGTTCAAACTGCCGATCGCCACCTTCGTCAACGTCAACGAACTGGGGTCGCGGACCGGCAACGTATTCAACGCGACCCAGGCGTCGGGCGACCCGACGCTGCGGACAGCCAACTCCGGCCCCGCCGGCGCCATCACCCAATCCTCCCTGGAACAATCGACGGTCGACATCGGTGAGGAATTCACCAAGATGATCGTCGTCCAGCGGGCCTTCTCCGCCGCCACCAAGATCATCACCACGGCGGACGAAATGCTCGACGAACTGGTCCGGCTCCGCTAACCGCGGCTAACCTGACCTGCGGATCAATCTCGGCGGGCTCGTAAACCCCAAAGGATTTC
>JANQIJ010000402.1 GCA_028282185.1 Rhodospirillales bacterium | reverse complement strand
CCGGCGTCGCTCGCCTGCACCCTCCCGATGGGCATCGGGTCATTGTTCAAGGGATCAATATGTCGCTTGGCTGCGTCGGCGGTTCCAACTTCGTAACCTCCTGCTTCGTTATGAACAGCATAGGCCATCCCGGGCCGGTCATACCAGACGATCTGTTTTCCTAGGCCCGAGCCCGGATAGGAGGATAGGATCAAGTGATGATCCGGGCACCATCGGCGTGACCTTTCGCCGGCGGCGCCGAACCCTGTTTCCCTGGGCGCGCGAAAGGCCCCCGCCCGCCAAAGACCGGAGCCGCATCATTCTACGGCAAACCTTCCTCGCCATTGCCCTGTTCCTGTCTTCGGCCGGCGGCCTGGTGATCGAGATCGTCGCCGGGCGGCTGATTGCGCCCTATGTGGGCATGTCGCTTTACACCTGGACGGCGATCATCGCCGTGGTCCTGGCCGGCCTGTCCCTGGGCCATTGGATCGGCGGACGCATGGCCGGGCCCGAGGTTTCGGACCGCGCCGCCAATCGGCGTCTCGCCGCCGCCCTGGCGCTTGCCTGTGTCTTCAGCCTGCTGTCGCTGGTGCTGCTGCGTGTCCTCGCCGGCCCGTTGCTGAGCAGCGGTCTGGCCCCGGTGCCCGTCGTCATCCTGCTGACCACGGCCCTGTTCCTATTGCCCAGCCTGTTCGTCGGCATCGTTGCGCCGATCCTGACCAAGCTGGCGATCGACGCCAACCCGGCCCGGCCCGGCCCGGTGCTGGGCCGAATGTTCGCCGTCGGCACGCTCGGCAGCATCGCCGGCACGCTGGCCGCCGGCTATCTGTTTATTTCCTGGATCGGTTCGATCGGCACGGTGGTCGCCGTCGCCGCCGTCTACGCCGCCCTGGCGCTGGGCTTTGCGCTCAGCGGACGAAAGACCGGCGATACCGGGGACATCGCCTTGGGCACCGCCCTGGCGGTCGCCCTGGGCGCGACGGCGCTCTGGGCTCAATCGCAGGCCGCCTTCACCACGCCCTGCACCGAAGAAAGCGACTATTTCTGTATTCGAGTGGATGATCTCGGCCCCGCCGCCGGCCGGCCTGCGGCCCTGATGGCCCTGGACCACCTGGTGCACAGCATCAACGACCGGGACGACCCGGAATTCCTCCATAGCCCCTATATCCAGTTCGTCGACGAATACGCCCGGCGCGCGTTCTATGGCCGGTTCGGCCGACCGGGCGCGGCCCCGTTACAGGGGACCGAGGCGCCGGCTGGCGGGCCGGCCACGGCGGGCGAACCGGCGGCCTCTTCGGCGCCACCGCCGGTCCACGCGACCGACACAGCGCCATCACCGCCGCCTTTCGCCGCCTATTTCATCGGCGGCGGCGGCTACACCCTGCCGCGCGCCTGGGCCGCCGCCCTGCCCGACGCCCGCCTGGTCGTGGCCGAGGTCGACCCCCGGGTCACGGCGCTTGCCCGGAACCGCATGTGGCTCGACCCGGACCACCCGGCGATCGAAATTCACCACCGGGACGCCCGGGCCTTGCTGCAGACCCTGCCCGAGGCGCCGGCCTTCGACCTGGTGTTCGGCGATGCCTTCCACGACATCTCGATCCCGGCCCATCTGGTGACCCGCGAATTCCATCGGAAGATCGCCAAGCGTCTTCGACCCGGCGGGATTTACACCGTCAACGTGGTCGATCACGGCGGCCGGCCGCGGTTTCTGGCGGCCCTGGTGCGCACGCTCCGGCTCGATTTCGCCGCCGTCGAGATCTGGGCCGAATTGGACGAAACCCAGGCCGCCATGGCCGGGGTCGGCCAACGGGTGACCTATATCGTCGTTGCCGGCGACCAGGCGGCGCCGGTCGACCGTCTGGTCGCCCTGCGCGGACCGAAGCGCCGCTGGGTGCGCTGGCCGCAGAACACGCTCGACCGCCTGGCGGGCACCCAAGGCCCGGTGCTGACCGACGATTTCACGCCGGTCGGGCGGCTGATGGCGGCGCTGCTTTGGGCGGCGGAGGAATAAAGAAAAATGACCGAAGGACCCGACAATCGAGTCTCTCTCACTCAATCCCTCATGTGATCCCCGCGCCGATCGAGATGCGTGTCGGACGCAAGGAATGATTATAATTTTCCATCTGACAAAGACCGGTCGAATCGTCCTTGGCCACCCTGACAACGAAGCCGTTTGAACAAATGATACTCTGTGCTAGGGTGCCGCTCGGAGTGAGAGAGAAAGCCTCTTAACCTCTTGAACGCGGCGGAAGAACGTTTATCTTTACGGATGCGAAGATACCGCTTCAAACGAGTCCAGTGCAATCAGGAGATTTAGACATGTCTGACAAACCTCAAGTCCTCAAAGCGGATCGAATCTGCCAGTGGAAACCGATTATCTGAGCTTGGCGAATATGTCTAAGTGAAAGGGCGCAGCGAAAGCTGCGCCCTTTCACTTAGACACTCAAATGGCCTTGGCGACCTCCTCTTCGGTTCGGGACTGCATCCAATGAAAAGCGCGCCGACCCAGTTCGATACAGTTCTCATACAAACCAACAATCCCATCACGATCTCGGTCGAACGAAGACGGGTGGTGCCGAAAGGCCAAGTAGACCCGAACTAAAGTGCCGCCGTATAGCTCGATGATATCGTCGTACTTGATGTAACCTTTCTCAGCCAGCAATCCAGCCGTTTCAAAAAATCCTGCAATTTCGGTTAATTGATGGTATTTCTTGAGAGTGTTCTTGTCGTTCCTCAAAGCGTTCAACCGTTCGTCGAAGAGCTTCGAAAGATGATTTCGATAGGCTTCGTCCTTTTCGCCTGCTGACCTTTTCAGCGCCACGTCTTTGATTTCCTCATAGACTCGATAAAACTCAAGCCGCGCCCTCGTCAGGGTTGGTCCTTCCCATCGCGTATCAAGTTCGAAGATGAACCGCGCACGATTGTTCACGACCAGTTCGCGCAAATTTCTCCATGCCACCAAAACGGCAAATACAGTTACGATGAGAAGCGCTAAGGTTGCAATCGCCTCGAACTCTTCCGGAGATCGACCGACAAACGAATGCCACGGGACATCGGGCAAGGAATCCCGGTTATTCACGGCAACCTTCAACTCTGACACGAGACCACCTCTTGGTGCGCCCAGAAAAGCTTTTCAAAATATTATGTAACGCGCATCAATGAAAGCACCTTGGTGGATTCACGATATTGTGACCAAAGACCAGATTGAAACACAATATATCGTAGATTAAACGCGAGCATCTTAATTGCCAAAAATGCGGCGCAATTGCATTCAATGCGAATCGTGGGGCCCGTACTCTAAGCCGCCGCCATGAGGCGCTTGAGCGCATCTTTCAGCCGCTGGCGGGTCGCCTGGGCCTCGCCGAGCTTTTCCCGCTCGGTCTCGACCACCGCTTCCGGCGCGTTGGCGACGAATTTCTCGTTGGCCAGTTTCTTTTCGAAGCGGGTGATCTCCGCGTCCTGCTTGGCGATTTCCTTTTCCAGCCGCGCCTGCTCGGCAGCCAGATCGATGACGTCGGCGATGGGCAGGACCAGCGTCGCCTCGTCGATCACGTCCTGCACGGCGCCCTTGGGCACACCGCCATCGAGCGACGTCGCCTCACTCAGCCGCGCCAGACGCAGGATCAGATCGTTATGGGTGTCCAGCGCCGCCCGCGCCGCCGGGCCGGCGTCCTTTAAAGCCAGAGGGATCTTCGCCCCCGGCGGCACGTTCATTTCCGCCCGCACGGCGCGGACCTGGGAGATCAGGCGCACGACCCAGTCCATTTCCCCGTTGGCGACGGCGTCGATCAGCGACTCTGCGTACTGTGGCCAAGGGGTGGAAATCAGCGGCAGGGCGCGCTCTGCCCGGGTCTGCCAAAGCTCTTCGGTGATGAACGGCATGATCGGATGCAACAGGGTGACGATCTGGTCCAACGCCCAGGCCGCCGTCGCCCGGGTCTCGGCCTTCGCCGCCTCGTCGTCCCCGGCGAACACCGGCTTGGCGAACTCCAGATACCAATCGCAATAGGTGTTCCAGGTGAAGGCATAGAGCACGCCCGCCGCGTCGTTGAAACGATAGGCCTCGAGCGCGCCCCGCATGGCCGCCTCGGCCTCGGCCACTTTGCCCACGATCCACTTGTTCAGTGTCAAATTAACTGATTCCGGATTAAAATCCGCCAAGGGCCGGCAGTCATTCATGTCACAGAACCGGGCCGCGTTCCAGATCTTGGTGCAGAAGTTGCGATAGCCCTCGACCCGGCTTTCCGACAGCTTCACGTCGCGCCCCTGGGCGGCGAAGGCCGTGAGCGTGAAGCGCAATGCGTCGGCGCCGAATTTCTCCACCAATTCAAGGGGGTCGATCACATTCCCCTTGGATTTCGACATCTTCTGGCCCTTCTCGTCACGCACCAGGGCATGGATATAGACCGTATGGAACGGCACCTCGTCCATGAAATGAAGGCCCATCATCATCATCCGCGCGACCCAGAAAAAGATGATGTCGAACCCGGTGACCAGGACGTCGGTCGGATAATGGCGGTCCAGTTCCGGCGTTTCGTCGGGCCAGCCGAGCGTCGAGAACGGCCAAAGGGCCGAAGAGAACCAAGTGTCCAACACGTCCGGATCTCGCTCCAGCGGCACCGGGTTGCCGTAATGGGCGCGGGCGGCGACATGGGCCTCGTCCTCGGTCATTTCGACGAAGACATGCCCGTCCGGGCCGAACCAGGCGGGGATCTGATGGCCCCACCAAAGCTGGCGCGAGACGCACCAGGGCTGGATATTGCGCATCCATTCGAAATAAGTGTTCTCCCATTGCTGGGGAACGAACCTGGTCTTGCCGCTTTCCACCGCTTCGATGGCCGGCTGGGCCAGTGTCTTGGCGTCGACGAACCACTGGTCCATGAGCCAGGGTTCGATGACGACACCGGACCGGTCGCCGTGCGGCACGGTCATGTCGTTGTCCTCGACCCGGTCCAACAGCCCTAGGGCTTCGAGGTCCGCCAGGACCGCATCGCGGGCGGCGAAGCGCTCCATGCCGCGATATTTTTCCGGCGCATTTTCATTGACATGGGCATTTTCGTCAAAAATATTGACGACATCCAGGTTCTGGCGTTTGCCGACCTCGAAATCATTGAAATCATGGGCCGGCGTCACCTTCACCGCGCCCGACCCCTTTTCGGGGTCGGCGTATTCGTCAGCGACGATGGGAATCCGCCGACCGACGAGCGGCAGCATACAATGCCGGCCAACCAGATCCTTGTAGCGGTCGTCATCCGGATGCACGGCGACGCCCGTGTCGCCCAGCATGGTCTCCGGCCGGGTCGTGCCCACGGTGACGTATTCGCCGTCCCTGTCTTCGATGGGGTACTTGAAGTACCACATCTTGCCACGGGTCTCGCGCTGTTCGACCTCCAGGTCGGAAATCGCCGTATGCAACTTGGGGTCCCAATTGACCAGGCGCTTGTCGCGATATATCAATCCCTGGCGGTGGAGATCGACGAAAACCTTGACGACCGCTTTCGACAGGCCCTCGTCCATGGTGAAGCGTTCGCGCGACCAATCGCAGGACGCGCCCAGCTTGCGCAACTGCCTGGTAATCGTGCCGCCGGATTCCGCTTTCCAATCCCAGATCCGTTCAACGAACTTTTCGCGGCCCAGGTCGCGACGCTTCACGCCTTCGGCCTCAAGCATCCGCTCGACCACCATCTGGGTCGCGATGCCGGCATGGTCCGTACCCGGCTGCCACAGGGTGCGGTCGCCCCGCATCCGGTGATAGCGGGTCAGGATATCCTGCAGGGTGTTGTTCAGCGCATGCCCCATGTGCAGCGACCCGGTCACGTTGGGCGGCGGGATGACGATGGTATAGGGCTGGCCGTTGGCCTCGCCCGGGCCGGCGCCGCTGTCGGCGGGGGCGAAGGCGCCCTGGGCTTCCCATTCGGCATAGCGTCGGTCTTCGACGCTGTCCGGGCGATAGGTCTTGTCCAGGTCGGCCATGGAGCGGGTTTCCTTAAATATACGACGGGATCGATTTCGGGAATTGCGGGGTATACAACGAAAAACCCCGGGGGCCCAAGCCCCCGGGGCGTCCGATTTCAAACTTTTTCAGGTTTCAGACGACAGAGGATTAACCCCGGTTGTCGAGCCCCTCCGCGCGGTTCACGATATTGGTCTTCCCTCATTCGCCGGGCGGGCGCATCCGCGCCCTTGGCTCGCGCCGCTGACGCGTCGCGGGGCCTCAATGGCCCGGTTGATCATCCCCAGTTGTCGAGCCCCTCCGCGCGGTTCACCATGGTATCGATTTCCTTCTTGACCAGGCGTTCGATCAAGTAGGGCAAGTTGCGGTCAAGCCATTCGCGCAGGATCGGCTTCAGCATTTCCCGGACGATGCCCTCAAGCGTCGCGTCGCCCGCCGCCATCACCGGCAGGTCGCGGCGGTCGAGAATTGCCTTGGCCAATTCCGCCAAGACGTCGGAACCGTGCAGCGAGGTCGGCGGCGACATGATGGCGCTGGGCGCGACCATGTCCGGAGTCAATTCCATGATGTCGGCCATGGGCGCGGGTTCCGGCGTCGGCGCCGGCATGGGATCCGGGTCCGGCAGAGGTTCCGGCTCTGGCAGGGGGTCCGGTTCCGGCTCCAGGTCGGCCATGTCGATTTCCGGTGCTTCCTCGACCTCGGGTTCCAGTTCGGGTTCGGGTTCAGGTTCCGACGCAGGTTCGGGCGCCGGTTCCGGCTCGGGCTCGGGTTCCGGCTCGGGCGCAGGTTCAGGTTCCGGCGCAGGTTCGGGCGCGGCCTCGGCCGCCGGCGCGCCGCCTTCCTCGTCCTCCTCCTCCGCAAGGATTTTGCGGATGGAAGAGAGGATATCTTCCATCGACGGTTCGCCGCCTTCGGCAGCTTCAGCTTCTTCGCTCATGATCCCGCATGCCCATCAATCTTGTTCCGCCTTGTCCGACCCCCACTCCCATGTGAACCCGGACCCGCGCAACTTTGCCTAATCTATCGAACCCATTAACCGCCCGCGACAGTTAACATTTGGTATATCGGTGAAAAAAAGTTCGCCCCGGCCGCATGGGCGACGGCCGCTTACGGCGGCGAGTTTAGCGCATAGCCCTGTCCATGGCGACCACGCGGCGGGCTTCGCGACCGACGTTTGATGGTTTCCGGTGCGGGACGGAAAGCACCCCGGCCTCCGATAAAACCCCGCGAAGCGCTAGGCGCACCGCGCCGGCATGCCTGTCCGGCGGCTCGGAAACAAAGACAAATCCACGGGAAACGGTCGGCTACTTGCCCTCGCCCGTGCTCGACCCGCCGACCCATTTGCCGCGCACTTCGTTGTAGTGGTCACGCGGATCATAGAGGTCCACGGCCAGCTTCAGCTCATCGGCGGTCATTCGACCGGTCGCCGCGGCCAGTTCGAAGGCGGCGACCAATTCGTCGCGCTGGGCCTGGGTATGGGCGACCCGCGAATCGAGCAGTTCCTGTTCCGCATCCAGCACATCGAGGACCGTGCGAGAGCCCACCGCCGCCTCGCGCTCGACGCCGTCCAAGGCGACGACATTGGCTTCGATCTGGCTCTTCAGGGAGACCACCCGCGCCCTGGCGGTCACCAGGTTCTCCCAGGCGCTGGTCGCGTCCTCAATGGCGTCGCGCCGGGCTTGGTCGATGTTACGCGTCAGTTCAGCCAAGTCCTGCCTGGCTTCGCGCAGGCGGGAATACACCGCCCCCTGCTGATAGATCGGCACCGTCAGGTTCAGGGTGACCTCGGCGGAATCGATGCGCCCCTCGTCGGAAGCCGTTTCGTAACCGCGATCGATGCTGGCCGTGACGTCGACTTCGGGCAGCAACTCACCCTTGACCTCGCGCACGTTATCCTTACCCGCCTTGCGGTCGAATTCGGCGGCAACGACGTTGGGATTGGTGGTCGCCGCGATTTTGATCGCTTCGCGTCTGTCCGCAGGCAGGTTTTCCGGCTCTTTCGGCAGGCTCAAGCCAGCGGGCGCCGGCAGACCGACCACGTTCTCATAGGTGGCGCGGGCATTCTCCAAGTCTGCCTCGGCACTGATCCGGTCCGCCGTCGCGCGGGCCAGGCGGGCTTCGGCCTGATGCACGTCGGTGCGCGTGATTTCGCCGACTTCGAAGCGATCGCGGGTGGCCTCCAGCTGGCGTTGCAGAACCCGCTCGTTATTCCGGTTGAGTTTGAGCACGGCTTCGTCCCGAAACAGATTGAGATAAGCCTCCGCCGCCGCCAGCAGGATATCCTGTTCCGTATCGATCAGGCGCGCCCGTTCCGCGCGGACGGTGTTTTCCGCCTCGCGGGTCGCCGCCCCGGTCCGACCGCCACGATACAGCGGTTGGGTTACCGAAAGGCCCAAGCTCAAGGGCGAACGGTTTTGGACCTGATTGGTGCGGATCGTGCTCTTGTTGTATTCCTTGCCCAAATCACCGGTGATTTCGACCGTGGGCCGCCAATCGGACAGGGCCTGGGGCACGGCCTCGTCCGCGCCACGAACCCGCGCGCGCCGCGCCGCCAGGGTCGGGTTGGTGTTGTAGGCCGCGACCAGGGCGTCTTCCAGCGACTGCGACTGCGCCCGGTCCGGCACGCCTGCGAGGGCACAGATCACCGCCCCGCCCGCCAAGACGGCGCGCCAGGGAAGCCAGGAAAAATCGGCGTTTCGGTTCATCGCGATCACTCTAATCAAGGCCCAAGACCCGGTGGCGTTTCGATTGCCCGCCATATTAACGCCCCGGCGTCACCGCGAAACCGGAAAAATGAACTTCGGCAACACATTGATTCTAATACCTTAATGCCAAGCCATCAGCGGTCCGTCAACAGACCATGGGTGAAAACGCCCGGCCGATGCGGGCGAATCTTCGGGCGGCCGGCAGTGCTGTGATCAAAAACGGAAGGTTTCTTCCAGTTCAAAACCGGGTAAGTCCGGCGTCCCGGCGTCGAACAGATCGCGGCGTGAAATATGTCCGCCGAACCGGGCGACCAAGACGGCGCTGCCCAATCCCGCGGGGCCATGCGAACGCACCGCCACCAGTCGCCCGCCTTCCGCCAACTGCTCTTCGATTTTCTGGGGCACCTCGGGGACGGCGCCGTCGAAAAAGATCACGTCGTAAGGCGCCTGCTTGGGATAGCCGTTGGCCATTTTGCCGTCGATGATCGCCACCGTGTCGATGCCCAGACCCGTCAAGGTCTCTTCCGCCGTGGTCGCCATATCCTTGTCGCTCTCGACGACGACCACCGTGTTGGCCAATTTCGACAACACCGCCGGCGCGTATCCGGAGCCGCATCCGATGGCCAAAACCACGTCGCCCGGCTCGATCCGGGCGGCCTGCAGCAATCGGGCGGTGATCATGGGCTCCATCATGAACCGGCCGTCGCCGATCGCCAATGCCTCGTCCACATAGGCCAGGGTTTTCCTGGCCTCAGGCGCGAAGGCCTCTCGCGGAAGCTCGGCCATGGCCTCGATGACCCGATCGTCGGTCACACGGTTGGGCAGAACCTGGCTGTCGATCATGTTGCGCCGGGCGGCCTCGAAATCCATCGGAACGACCTCTCTTTTTCAACTGCGCGCGCCGGCTCCTGCGGACAACCGCCTGAGCCACGGAAAATATCGCGGTTCAATTATTTCTGTATAGTCTCCGGCGCCGTCAATGACAATGGCGGCGGCACGCGCCGGTCGTGAACCGGCAATCGTTTCTCGACACACGGCCTCGGGCGCGGCTAACGGGTTGCCAAGGCGATATCGCGCAGTACGTTTCGTTCCAAGGTAATCTCTTGAAGAACAGCCTCCAAGACATCTCGGGAACTGATCATCCCGACCAAGGTATCGCCATCCATTATCGGCAGATGCCGGATGTGATGCGTCGTCAGTTTTTTCATGGCCGACGGCAGGTCTTCATCCGGCGCGCAGACGATGACATTCTCGGTCATCAGATCACCGGCCGTCAGTTCGCGCAATCGACCGCTCGCCGTGACGTAACTGCGGGCCAGGTCGCGTTCGGACAAAATACCGGCCAGGCCGCCTTCGGCGTTGCGCACCGGCAGGCAGCCGATGTTGTTGGTCTTGAGGATCTGCGCCACCGTCTCGATCGTATCTTCGGCCCGAACGGTGATCACCTCCGCAGCGCGTTTTGAAATAAGGTCTTGGATTTTCATGCTTCGCTCCTTCCCAAACCCCTGGCTGGTCCATGGCGGGATGCGGATCATCCGCAGGCCTTCATGGCCGGGGGCCTCCCACCGCCGCCCTCGACTGCTTTCCGGGACGGCATCCGCCAACCATCGACCCTAACATCTTAACATCTCCTGCCATCTTCCGGCATCGGACATTCCACGGCTTTTGCCGGGGCCGCGCACCCGGGCCGCCGCCACCTTTTCCGGGCGGCGCGCGGATTCGGATCGCGGCCGGCCGGACCCCAGTAAATCAGCGTTTTCGCCGACCGAGAAGCCAGGCGTCTCCGGCCTCTCGACGGCCGAAACCCGCTGCTTGACCCTGGACGGGCCAATCTGTAATGTCCGCCCCTCTGTGGGCCAAAGCCGGTCAGCCAGCACCAGGGGCATGCCCCATGCGATCCTACTCCGGCACCGAATAGTGCCTTCATGGGGCGCGGTGGCGGAGTGGCTACGCAGCGGCCTGCAAAGCCGTGTACACCGGTTCGATTCCGGTCCGCGCCTCCACGCCTAATCCGGCGTAGCTCAGTTGGTAGAGCAGACGGCTGTTAACCGTCGGGTCGCAAGTTCGAGTCTTGCCGCCGGAGCCAATCAAAACAAGGGGTCAGGTCATAGCGACCTGACCCCTTGTTGCTTTCGCGCCGCTATAGGCAACGTATAGGTAACGCACAGGCCCGAAAAACGGCCATTCTCCTATACAGTTATGCGCTCCCGCCCCCCGTCACGTCTGTGAACTGGCGCCCGGGACCCACCCCGCCCCAGCGGCCGAATCGTGGGCCACAACGGGCAGAACCCAGCCCTTGCCGGTGACGGCGCATTCGCCGTCACGGCCGGTTTTGGTCTGCGCACATCTTCTCAACCAGGAGGTAGGTCAAATCAGTTCAGGTGAATTTCGGGGGTTGACGCACAGGGCAGGTGAATCCGCACCGATCAACAGACGCAAAAACCATGACCGATGCATAATGTCTTCCCGCAAGCTGCGGAATCATAAAATCAAGTTACAACAGCCAATTCACAGGCTTTTTTCGGCAGAAAGGAGTGGGACGATGGATGGAATTTCTTCTGAACGTATTTAAAATTGAAAAGTTCAATCTATATAATTAAACCAATTTGCATGAGCAGATTTCCCCGCAACCTGAAAGCGTTCGTTCTTGAGATAGCTTCTATGCGCAGAAAGAAGCTCACGAAAATGGAGAATCTGAATGCTGAATAGTAAGAAATTAGCAAGTGCAAACGTAGAAATCATCAATAAATTTTTAGACACAATTAAATCGATCGGTTATCGAGATGATGTTTTGCGGAAAATTATGGGCAAGAAATTTACTAGATCAGAAAATTTATACCCACGCGACATCGTGTTTTTAAGAAATCACTTAATAAAAAATCTCCCTTTAATAAATATATGCGACCTGTTTTTATTTGGTAAAAATGTAAAATTTGAAGAAATAAATAAAATTCTTCCTGAATTCATAATTGAACACCTGATAGAATTGGAAATTTTAAATACAGAAGGGGGGGATAAATATAGTTGCCCAGTACGCATTGGCATGATGGATGGATGCTATTTCATTGCGGATTTTTCGGGTAATACCGTTCATGAGGCGGGACCAATTCCCGGGTTGGCCCAGGAACAAGCTCTTCTAATCAACATTGCAAGAAAAGTTGCCGGCACTGATCAAAAAAGCGGGGCTATTTTTGAGGTGTGCAATGGAAGCGCCATGAACGCGATTTGTATTGCAAACCAAGGCGCTCGTTTGTTCGGAACCGACATTAACCCAAGGGCCCAGGATTACGCGTCATTCAACGCTAAAATAAATGGTTTCGTGGATTTTGACTTCTCTATTGGTGATGCAAGTCAAGATTTACCCGATGCGCAATTTGATATTGTTGTTGCCAACCCCCCTTACAATGCTTTTGTTGAAATAGACAAACAAGAGACAACTATTGACCCAACCGTCCACGGGGGAATTCTTGGAAGGGAGGTTCTAGATTATTTGTTTGATAATTTGGATTCAATGCTTACAAGCTCCGGTTTGGCATTTGTTGTATCAACTTGGTTGATGAAGGGTGAGGAGATAGCCGACCCCAGTTTTAAGCGGCTCAGAGAGTCTGGACTAACAGCACTGATTAGGGGACCCATTTTCGCACCCGATAGCCTTGAGGGATTAAGGCGTCTTTTTGCCTATGTTGATCCGATTGAGGGCTTGCGGGACGGCCAACTAATTGATGTGATTAACCAACGTGATTTTGATGGTGTGTGTTGGGGGGTGTTTGTTTATGCCAAGGGTGGCACACCAACCTTTGAGAGCATCTATAACATCCCCACGGACGCCTCTCTCCTGTCACCTGAATCGCACGAGATTCTGGGCAAAATCGCCGTTCCGTGACAACCGATGCCGTCCGGCAATCTAACGGTCCACTCGCTACTGCGTTATTAACGCACAATGACAGTGACGGGTGGCGATGGGAATGCCCCAAGCCGGAACCGGCCAGTCCACGGGTTCGGTTTTAGGGTATCATTTCCCCTCCTGCACCCAAGCCGCTAAGACGACCGTGACAATCGAGCCTCCTTCTTCCCTTCGAGATGGATACGCCCGTTTAGGAAGACGCGGGCTTCGAAACCATTGGGGCCGAGCGTGAACGGCGGGCGGTTTCAGCAGCCCTATTCGAGATCTCTTTTGGAATGCAATACAAGATCACTTCGAATCTTTCAAAAGAATAGGCCTTGACGTAGAACTTATAGTCCCGCAACCCATTCATGAGCCCCTCGGGAATATCAACCAGGTCGTCGAGGATAAATTTCCCGGGCGTGTGATTGCTGTGATAGATCGATATGGCCATCTGGGGCCGGTATGTCTTGCTGATTTGAATGAGGTCTTCGACCATTAGGCCTTCCGCGCCTTCGATGTCCGATTTGATCAGGTCGATCCGCTCCGGCTGCAAACGATCAACGATGTCAGCCAACGTTTCGACGATAAAGGGGTTCTCCGTCTTGAAGACGAACTCAGCTCGGTACAGCGCGCTTTCCACATAGGTGAGCTCGACGTCCGACATGCTCATGAAGGCTTTTTTGTAGTCCGGAAGATGCCGGTCGCCGCTCGGGTCTATGTTGATCATTTTCCGAACGCCGAGAGACGCAAACAGCGGAAGCTCGGTTCCGATTTCCACGCCGCAGTTGACGACGGTCCCCCCCTCGATATCGATATAGTCTGAATATTGATACATGGTGGGAATTTCGCGAATGTAGCGCTCCCAATGTTCCTTGGCATCGCCACGAATCAGCATACGATAGGTGTCTCGGGACTCCGCGTCATCAAAACGGGAGGCGACGGCATCGCAACGAGAACGAAAAGTTTTGGTTTGCCGGTACCGGGAACAAAATCCGGTCGTGTAGTACTTACCGTAATAACCGGCGTCTTTTAACTTCAGATGAGGCAGGAATCTGCCAATTCCAGAATATGCCCATCTCCGTACAACGAAAGGCAGGAACCATAACGTCAAGTCCCTGCCTTGCAGCATTTTCATCCGGTTGTTCTTGAAGCAGAACAGACGAAACCTATCGACGCTGTACTCGAACGGCCCGTCTTCGAGGTAGGCATCAAGAAACTGGACCCGCCCCCAGTAGTTTCCCCGGTCATCGAGGATCAAATTTGATATAGGCGCCAGGTCCATGTCGGTCAGCGGCAAAACGTGAACCAACCTAGTGCTTTCGGCCGGATAAGCATCAATACTTATATCCGATTGCGCCCTTACGGCGATGTCCACGCCCTTGGACATCCGGCTTATGATTCTATCTAAAATCTCGAATAAGTCTGGAAATCTGTTTACTTCTTCTTCAAGAAAAAGCACGTTTTTTATAGATTTTTCAAATAAAAATGTGTTTTGCATAATAAGAAAATTTGCCTGAGCCTTCAAAACGCAATACGGCAAATCGAATCTGGTCCGGGAAAAGGGCAACCGGCAAGTCGGCCATCGCCTTTTCTCTATACCGTGACTTCAACCCAATCTGAAGGATATCGCAGGATGTGGAATGCCAATCTCAAGCGATAAGCGATGGGTTATATACTATCGATATTCGGATCAAGTCTAGGTGTTTTTCAGGGTCTATTTATTTGCGATCCAATGGTTTGATCGCGACAAGGCGTCGTCAAAACAGTTCTTGAACCACTTGCCGCCGCCACTACGAACAGCGCCGATCCGGGTTATTGCGGTCCAGTCCGCGAAGTGGTCCGGGACTGCCCCCCCCGGCCCAGCACCCGTCGAGCAAACCCGGCCGGCAAACTCATTCGGAAAGACGAACGCAGACGACCGTGACGTCGTCGGCCACCGGCCGGCGGCCGTCGTCCAGCAGGTCGCGAAGCCGATCCATAACCGTGGCGCCGGACGAACGCGCCGCCAGATGGCCGGCAAGGGACTCGATGGCCGCAGCCTGGCTCCCCGGCCCAGACAAAAGGGACAACAAACCATCGGTCATCAACAGCAAGGTCGCACCGGGCTCGATTGCCACCTCATGCGCGGGATGGATATGGTCCGGATCGATGCCGACCGGCAGGCCCCGGGTCTCACCCAGGCGAATCTCAGCCCCCTCCTTGGGCACGATCAGAAATGGCGGAATGCCGCCGGCCGCATAACTGAAGGTTCGTGCCCGCGGATCGACCAAACCGGCCAACAAGG
>JANQIJ010000375.1 GCA_028282185.1 Rhodospirillales bacterium | reverse complement strand
GGACCGGCCGAGGCATTGGCGAGCTGGTCTTCCAGCACTGCCGAAGCGCCGCGGCGCAGCTTCTCCGGGTCGAGTCCGAGCAGGCAGACCGGCAGCTGTGCCCGATTACAAGTATTCCGGCGCGCTGCAAGGCCTGCATTTCACTTGGAATGAAAAGACCTTGTTCGACCTGTTCGACAAGGGGCCGGACGTTTTCTTGCCGGGGACGAAAATGCCGGTCCAGCGGGTGCCCGATAAGGAACAATTGGCGCAACTGGTCGATTATTTACGTGTTTTGACGTCACCGCCGAAGGAATAGAAAGAACGACCACCGGCCGAGTCAACGGCCGGGGTAGGGCGGCGCGGCGCCGCGAAAAGGAGGAGTGCCAACGATGTCCACGCGGCTGTACTACCACCAGGCTTGTCAGGAGCACGATACGGGCCGAGGGCACCCGGAATGCCCCGAACGCCTGCAGGCCGTGATGCAGGCGTTTGAGGACGAGGTCTTCGGCGATCTGATCCGCCTTGAAGCGCCGGAGATCGACCTCAAGGCGATCGAAAACACGCATCGCGCCGATTACATCGAGACCATCATGGACAACGTGCCGTCCGAGGGCCGGGTCTATCTGGATCCGGATACCAGCATGTCGCCGAAATCGGCCGAGGCGGCGCGCCGTGCCGCCGGCGCGGCCTGTGACGCGGTGGACGCGGTGCTCGACGGGGCCGCGCGCAATGCGTTCTGCGCCGTTCGTCCGCCGGGCCACCACGCCGAGGCGGCCCAGGCCATGGGGTTTTGCCTGTTCAACAGTGTCGCCATCGCCGCCCGCCACGCCCGCAACCGGCCGGGCATCGACCGGGTCGCCGTGGTCGATTTCGACGTTCACCACGGCAACGGCACACAGCATTCCTTCGCCAACGACGCCAACCTGTTTTACGCCTCGTCCCATCAGTGGCCGGCCTACCCGGGCACCGGCATGGCCCAGGACACGGGCATCGACAACAACATCTGCAATCTGCCGCTCAGCCCCGGCGACGGCAGCGATCCGTTCCGCAAGGGTTATCAGGACAAGGTCCTGCCCGCCCTGCGCGCCTTCGATCCGGACCTGTTGATCATTTCCGCCGGGTTCGACGCCCATGTCCGCGATCCGCTGGCGTCGCTCAACCTGACGACCGAGGATTTTGTCTGGGTCACGGTTGAACTGCTGAACGTGGCACGCGATTGCTGCGACGACCGGGTGGTGTCCTGCCTGGAAGGCGGCTATGACCTCAACGCCTTGGCCGAGAGCACCGCCGGTCACGTCCGCGCCCTGATGACCCAGTAACCAGGGGGTGTCCGAAACGCTGGAGCATCGCCCATAGGGCCCGTTCCGGGGTTGATCCGCCCTTGCGGCCGGACGGGCGGGCGCCTAAACTCCCGCGCCCGTCGTGGATGTTCCGGCGGACCTTTGCAAAACCGTTCCGAGAAGACCGGTGTAAGACCTGCCATGGCCAAAAAGAAAGCCGCCGACGATTCTTTGCCCGATGACGTCAAGGCCATGTCGTTCGAGACGGCAATGGCGGAACTGGAGGATATCGTGAGACGCCTCGAGCAGGGCGCCGACTCACTCGACCAGGCGATCGACGGATATGCCCGAGGCGTTGCGCTTAAGTCCCATTGCGAGGCCAAGCTGAAAGAGGCGCAGTTGCGCGTCGACAAGATCGTTCTTGGGCCCGACGGTACCGTCTCCGCCGAACCCGGCGGCGCCGCATAATATCCCGACCCTTCGCGGCCTCCCGCCATTTGCTCCAATCTCCGGAAATCATGAGCCAGCCCGTGCCAGACAACGACATTTCAGACTTGAAGACAGCGCTTGCCGAAAACGCCGACGCCGTCAGTGAAGTTCTCGACGAGATGCTGCCGGTCATGGACACGCCCGAGGCACGTGTCGTCGAGGCCATGCGCTATGCCGCCTTGGCCGGCGGCAAGCGGGTGCGTCCCTTTTTGGTGACCCAGTCCGCCCGCCTGTTCGACGTCGATCCACGCGCCGCGTTGCGGGCTGCCGCCGCGGTCGAAATGATCCATTGCTATTCCCTTGTTCATGACGACCTTCCTGCGATGGACGACGACGATCTCAGGCGTGGCCAGCCGACCTGCCACCTTAAGTTTGACGAGGCGACGGCGATCTTGGCCGGAGACGCCCTGCTGACAAAGGCCTTCGAGATCTTGGCCGCGCCGGAAACCCACGATGACGCGCGGGTGCGCAGCGACCTCGTCCTGGCCTTGGCCAAGGCAGCCGGCGAACACGGCATGGTCGGCGGCCAGATGATGGACTTGTGGGCCGAGGAAAACGACTTGGACGTGGCTCAGATTACCCGGCTGCAGCGGATGAAGACCGGGGAACTGATCTCCGTTTCGGCGGAAATGGGCGCGATCCTGGGAAAGGCGTCGGAAGACGCCCGCCATCTGCTGCATGCCTATACTCACGACATCGGCTTGGCCTTTCAGATCGCCGACGACCTTCTGGATGTCGAGGGTGACGCCGAGACCGTGGGCAAGGCCACGGGCAAGGACGCAGCGGCCGGAAAAGCGACGTTCGTCTCCTTGTTGGGGGTCGAAAAAGCGCGTCAGCAAGCAAGCCTGTTGAGCGAGCAGGCTGCACGACATCTTGAACTATTTGGTGAAAAGGGCGACCTTCTAAGGCAACTGGCGCGATTTATCGTCGAACGGCGGGCCTAGCCCCGTTCCGACGAGCACAAGGACACATACTGGGTTTGTGGTCCGGCGGGCACGCAAGCAACATGAAGGAACGAGTTTTGGAACGAGAAACAGATACGCCGCTCCTGGATAAAGTTATTAATCCCAGTGACTTGCGGGATTTTTCGGCGGATGAGCTGAAGCAATTGGCGGACGAGTTGCGCGACGATACGGTGCGCAGCGTGTCGATCACCGGTGGTCATCTAGGCGCCAGCCTCGGCGTCGTCGAACTGACCGT
>JANQIJ010000351.1 GCA_028282185.1 Rhodospirillales bacterium | reverse complement strand
TCCGCCATTTTACGTATCTCACGGCAATTCGCTTCGCTCATGCCTCCGATGGGGCGCGCCGACCGCGCGGCGCCCGCTTGGGCGCTGGGCGGAGAGCTCGAACTTTGTCTCTCCCTCTCCATCATCTTCAATGATTCCTCGCGCCGCCGGCCGCGGGACCTCTCGCCGCTGGTTCGGTTGGAGGGGGGCGGTGCCAGGATCACTCCCACAGCCTGTTCCATTTGTATTTTTCGTATTCCAGCAAAATCAGCGAAACGACGCCCGAGACGGTTTCTCCATCGTCGAACAGCGGCATTCGAAAGGCCGTTTGGATGGTCGTTTCCGTTTGATCGACATTTGCGTGAAAGCGCACGAGGCAGGGCTTCTTCTGACGCACGACAACGCCATAGGTTTCGTAGCTGACGTCTCGAAACGCGCCGGGGCAGTCCTCAAACGTCTTGTTGGTCAGGTCACGTCCGAAAATACCCGCCAGATGACGGCCCCAATATCGGTAGCGGTATGCATTCTTGATCGGATCGTAGTCCACGACAACGGCCGTGGGTAGGTAGCGCGGCGGAATTTGCAGCATGTCGAAATCGCGCCAGGACGGCCCAAGGCACCCTTCGGGGATGATCGACCGCCAATATTCATGGACGGATGAGAGGTCTTCAGGCAGCTCCGACAGCGGGCGTAGCTCGACGCTCACGGAGAATGCGGACGTCTCCTTGCCGGCCTGTTTGTGATCTGGCCTGATCATCGAGAAAGAATAGAGGGTGCGTCGAATTTTGTCTTCTGGCAGTTGGCGGGCCGTCACGACGCGGCCGGCCGGGACCGGTCGGTTTGTGAACCGGAACGAAGTCGCGTGGGAGGACTGCGGCGGGCGGCGGACTATGTTTTCTTGGCGAGGATCACGAAGAACCCCGGGAAGTAGGCGCCTGCGTCCAAGCGTTCCCTGGCCAGTTTCTCCATCTCGATTTCCTGCGCCAACAGCGCTTCAACCGAATCGATAGGCTGGAAGCGATTGATTGACGTCGCTTTCAATTCCATGCCGCAATCCGCCATTACCGGCAACAACTCCTTGAGCGAATGCTGCGTTTCATGTGGGTGGAGCACCTGATCTCGAAACCATGAAACCAAGTGTGTTTCGTCCTTAAAACGGGAGTCCAAATTCCGATACTCTTCCAGCAATGCATCTTCGCTGAAGCCTTTACTTTGCAACGAACTAAAATGGTCGAGAAAGGGTTTGCGACCATATGCGTGGTAGAGACCAATAAAGCTGTGACCGCCAGGGACGGTGAAATCGTCAAACATACGGCGCACCGCGCCCAGGCAGTCATTGGTGTGGTGGAGGACGCCCAGGGAAATCGATACCTCGGCGGGCGTTTCAGGTTGGTACAGGAATAGGTCGGCGACATCGAACTCGACGTTTGTGCCGAGAATCCGGGAAATTTCCTTTGCCCGCTCGATGGCAACCGGGTTGAAATCGATCGCCTGCACCGAGGCGGAATAGTAATGGGCAATGGCATTCGATAGCCATCCCGCGCCGCAGCCAACTTCGAGTACGTTTGTCCTCTGCCTCTGTGCGAAAGGATTCAGGCTTTTCTTCGGCTTGAGAAGCGGTTTCAGCACCGGATAGGAATCAATGGGATTGGTGGTCCGGATGCTCGCTGCATGTTTCGCGGCGTCGCCCCGGTAATCGAATGGCATTTCCGTGTAGAAAGCCAATACTTCCCGGTTCGCCCCGGTTTCATTTGTTGTCACTTTCACGTCCGACAAATCCATCTGTTGTCGAAATGGCCTTTGTTCGTCCCTTCTAACAGAGTGCGTTGACGTGGGTCATTGAAAAATGCCCTCTGTTCACAGAGGCTCCGAATGTCTTCATCGTGGCGGGAAGTTCAACACCTCGCCGCGATCGAAGTGTTTCCGTCCATCGCGACGGGCAAGACTTTGGGGTCGAGGCCGACGCGATTCCCGGTCGGGACGAGGTGCGTCGGCGCAGGACATCGGGAGGGCGCGATTGCGGATCACCATCCGGTGGTGGCTGCGGCCGTGTCGCCGATGGTTGCGACCCGTCAACATCTGATCGACAAGCGGGCCGGTTTTCGATCAGCCTGCCTCGCTTCCGTGGCGGGGTCACTCCCGGTGCGGGGGCCCGGCCGGGCTTGACGGCCGCCACGCGGTTCGGGAAAGTGGCCGGCCATGAGCGGCAAGGTAAAATTCGGCATCCGCCTGAACATCCAGGGCGAAATGGGTGCGACCTCGGCGGGGTTCGCCTATGCGCTGGAGATGGCGCGGGTCGCCGAGGATTTGGGCTTCGACAGCGTCTGGATACCGGACCATGTGGAGAACGCCCACCTCAACCGGGAAAGGCCGATCCTGGAATACTGGACGACGCTGACCGCGATCGGCGCCCTGACCAAGCGGGTGCGCCTGGGCGGTCATTCGATCAACAACACCTTCCGCCATCCGGGGCTGACGACCAAGATCGTCTGTACCCTGGACCAAATCACCGGGGGCCGGGTGATCCTCGCCCCCGGGTCCGGCTGGTTCGCGGCCGAGGCCAAGTCCTATGACTTCAAGGAATGGTCCGACGACGGCCTGAAACGGATCGCCCGCCTGGACGAGAGCCTGGCGATCTTTCGCGGCTTGATCGCCGACGAGAGCGACGCGGGGTTCAGCTTTGCCGGCGATTTCTACAATCTGGAGAACGCGTTCTGCTATCCCAAGCCGGTGCAAACCCCCCATCCACCGATCTGGATCGCCGGCGATTCACCGCCGACCCAGGATCTGATGATCAAGCACGGTGACGTTTGGTTCATGTATTCCAAGGCGCCGGAGGTGGTGCGAGGGCTGGTCGACGGCATGAAACAGAAACTGACGGATCGGCCGTTCGGCGTCGCCGTTTCCGCCGTCGGCCTGGCCGATAAGAACGAGGCCGAAACCCTGAAATGGGCCCGGATGTACGCCAAGGAGCGGGAACACCGCTTCCCCGTGCCGCCGACGGTGGACGATGTCCTGGCCGCCAACCTGATCGGCGACGCGGCGCAAGTCCGCGACCGGATCGACCAATGGATCGACGCCGGCGTCGACAACATCGTGTTCCAGCCGATGCCGCCCATGGAAGGCACCCGGTTCTTCGGCGAGAAGATCATCCATCACTATGCATAGGGCCGGCTTCGCCGCCGGGCTGGCGACGGTCATTTGCATGCTGGGGCTGACGCTGCCGCTATGGTCGCCGGCGAAAGCGCAGGCGCCGTCCCAGATCGAGGGCCAGCCCCAAGTGCTCGACGGCAAGACGTTCCGCATCGCCGGCGAAATCATCCGCCTCAAGGGCATCGACGCGCCGGACCGGGGCCAGGCCTGCGAGCGGCAGAACGAACGCGGCGATCGCGTTGCCTACGATTGCGGCTTTGAAGCCGCCAACGCGCTCGGCTTCATGACCGCCCATCAATGGGTGCAATGCCGTGACTTGGCGGTCCATGGCCCCCGCGGCGAATGGATCGGCCGCTGTTACCTGGGCGGTCGCTACGACATCGGCGAGCGCCTGGTGCGCCAGGGCTGGGCCTTGCCCGCCGGTGACGGTGTCGCGGCTTATGCCGATGCCGCCGCCGAAGCCCAGCGGGCGCGGGTCGGCCTCTGGGCAGGCGATTTCCAAACGCCCTGGGACTGGCGGGCCCGGCGGCGCTGATCCGGAGAGGGCGCCCGCGTCACGACAGCAGCCGCGGTGGGCGGGCGCCGATCGAGAGGGTCAGTCGAGGCCGAATTCGTCTCGGTAGTTGGTTTGCAGGGCCGCCGGCTGATCCTGCTTCCGCAACAAGCAATC
>JANQIJ010000249.1 GCA_028282185.1 Rhodospirillales bacterium | reverse complement strand
CCAGTTCGGACTGCGCCGGCAGGAGGGCGGCGGCCAGGAAGGCGACGCCGAACAGGCCGCCGTAGACGGCAAGGTCTGTCATCGTGTCCTCAGCGGTTGCCGGAGACGTCCGGTCGGCGCGCCTTGCCCGTCGGTCACGCCGTGCCCGCCTGCTGCGTCACAAGCTCGGAGAGCGCCTGTTTGAGTGCACGGGCATAGCGCCGTCCGTCCGACAAGGGGGCGTTTCGGATCGCCTCGCGGACCCTCAGCTTGCGGGCAACCAGGTCCGTCTCATCGTCGAGCCATGCCTTGGCGGCGGCGATGTAGCTGGCTTCGTCGCTGGCGACAAACTGTTTCAGGCCGCAATTCATCAGGTGGGTCAGGCTATGCCGGGCGGCGAACTTCCGGCCTGGCAAGGTGATCACCGGGACGCCCATCCATAACGCTTCCAGCGTCGTAATGCCCCCGGAATAACCCAAGGGGTCAAGCGCCAGGTGCAGGCGGTTGTATTGTTCAAGCAGTTGGCCCGGCGCAACGCCGCCTTCGACCATCAGCCGATCGTCCGCCATGCCGCAGTCGGCGAACAGGCGGCGTATATTGGCTGCTGCCTGCCCGTCATCGAAGGTCGGGTTCTTCAACAGCAACCTTGCCGTCGGATGCCGGTCCATCAGGTCCGACCACAAGGCAGCGGTCCCCCGGCCGATTTTCGAGGGGTTGTTGAAACACCCCAGGACCGGTCCCGCCGCCGGGTCCGGGGGGGAAACGCCGGGCAGGGGGGCGGGCGCGTCGAAACACACATAGCCGTCGGGCAGGACCAACGGCCGTTCCGCGTAGTGCCGTTCGCCGCCTTCGGGAATCTGATGGCGGTCCGACAGGATCGCGTCGATTTCGTTTAGGCCCGTGGTGCAGCAATGGGACGGGCCGACGACTTGAACCGGCGCGGGCCTCCGGGCAAACACCGCCAGTCGCTGATCGTCTAGGTGGCCGGACGGGGTCATCAAGACGTCCGGACCGGCGTCGGCGATCACCTCGGCGGCGATCTGATCGGAGACGTCGGAAATGTCCCGCCATTCGGAAACACCGATCCAATCGGCCCGGTCTTCGGCCGACGGAGCGGTGGTGTGAAAGACCGTGATGTCCAGACCGACGTCTTCCGCGTGGCGGACCCAGGGCCGCAGAAGGTAGGCGACCGGATGGTTGCGAAAATGGCCGCAGACAATCCCCAGGCGCAGGGAGCCGTCTTCCGCTGGCCGCCGGGCGGCCTTGGCAAGGGGGGCGAAAGTGCCGATGTCTTTGCGCCATTGCTTGGCCATGCGGAGCACGTCCGCGGGCTCGCTGTCCTCCAGGTAATTAAGGGCGACGGTTGCGTTGCCAAGCTGATCGGGACGCACCTGGCCCTTTGCCGTTCGCAGGAGCGACCTGGCGGCAGCGTCGGGATCGCACCGTTCGACGGCAAGCAGGCCCAGGCCCAGGCGCGCCGACGCATTCTTCGAATTGAGCGCCGCCGCCCGGGTGAGCGCCGCCATCGCCGCGTCGGGATCGTGACGAAGGAAGAATTCGGCGAAGCCCAGGTCTTCCCAGACGAGATCGTCTTCCGGCGCCGTTTCGACCGCGCGGCGATAGGCGTCGCAGGCCTCGTCCAATCGACCGGCGCGTTTCAGGGCCTGCGCCAGATTGCTCCAAGCGTCGGTGAAGGCGTCATTTCCTGTCAATGCCTGGCGGTAGGTCTCGATCGCCTCATCGAGCCGGCCCTGGTCGCTCAGCGAATTGGCGAGGTTATAGCGGACCCGCGGGTCGTTGGGCGTAATCGATAGCGCCCGGGCATAGGTCTCCAGGGCGCCTTCGTGGTCGCCGGTCTTGGCATGACAGGAACCGATGGCGTTCAGCAGATCGACATTGTTCGGCTTTGCGCGCAAGGCGCCGTTCAACGGCGTTAACGCCTCGGCATGACGGCCGAGGGATATCAGACAGACCCCTTCGAGGTGCATGACTTCGGGATGATCGGGAACCAAGCGCTTCAGCTTCGCCAAGCTGCGCAGGGCCTCCGCGAAACGGCCCCGCCGGAAGTGTTTTTCAGCATGTGCGAATAGGTCTTCAGGCGACATGTCGATTTACGGCGGCGGCCGGCTCACAAATAGGTCGGCAACTGTGCGACCAGTTGGACGAAGATCAGGAAACTGGCGACCCAAAGGATCAGGGACATCGTGTCCCAGGGAACCATCTGCGTTCTGTAGTCCGCTTGCAGCTTCTTGTGCTGCCGCCGCGCCAGATAGGCGGCGAGCGCGAGCAAGCCGATGATAAAGACGCTGGTTGGGGCGTCGAAAATGATTGGCACCATGGGGCTTTCTATCGGGCTGAATCGAATGCTGTTTCAATTTGAATGATGGGCGGACGACGGGTCTTCGGGGCGCCGAAGGTGTGCAACAAAAGGATTGGGAAACCGCGTAGAAAGATAGTACATAAATCCCGCTTTGCCACGACCGCCTTTGCCGCCCCAGCCACGAAACCTCGAATTCCCGGCGCATTTCACGGCTGGACATGGATTGTCATGAAGATTGTTTTTCTCGACTTGATCGGCTGGGATTATACGCCGTTGACGCCATTAAGCCGTCCCCTCGGCGGCACCCAATCCGCGATCTGTTACCTGGCGACGGAACTGGCGGCGCGGGGTCATCATGTCGCCTTGGTCAATCACGTGGCCGAACCCGGCACTTTCGCCGGCGTCGAATGCCCGGGCCAGGCGGTCGGCCTGACCGCGGCCTATCTCAACGACTTTGATGTCATCGTGGTCTCCAATTCTGCGATCGCGGGTGAAATCAGGCAGAACGGCATCACCCCGTCGTTGGCCTTGTGGACGGAACATTCCTTCGACCAACCCGCCATCGAAAACCTCAAGGATCCCGCGGAACGGGCGGCATGGAATGGCATCGTGTTCGTCAGCGACTGGCAAAAGGAATGCTATGCGCGGGCGTTCGGGACCGATTCGATGAAGGCGGCGGTGCTGCGCAACGCGATTTCGCCCGCGTTCGAGGGGGTGGCCCGGCCGGCGCCGTTCTTCGAACGCAACGAGCCGCCGGTGCTGACCTATACCAGCACGCCGTTTCGTGGCCTCAACATCCTGCTCCTGGCCTTTCCCATCATTCGGTCCTTTGTTCCCGATTGCCGATTGAAGGTCTATTCAAGCATGGCCGTCTATCACGAGGACGATGCGCAGTTTCAAATCTTGTATAAGATCTGCGAGGCACTGGACGGTGTCGATTACATCGGTTCGGTCGGCCAAAAGGATCTGGCCCGGGACCTCGCGGATGCGGATATCCTCGCCTATCCGAACACCTATGACGAAACGTCATGTATCGCCGCGATGGAGGCAATGGCCTCCGGGTGTTTCGTGGTCACCGCGAACGCCGGTGCGCTGCCCGAAACCTTGAACGGCCATGGGTGCCTGGTCGAGCGGTCGGACAGCATATATTTTTTCGCCTACGATTTCGCCATGGCGACGGTCAAGGTCATTCAGCAAGCCTCGGAGGCGCCGGATGCCTTCGCCCGACGTCTGGCCGACCAAGAAACCTTCGTCGAACGGAATTTGACCTGGAAGGCGCGCGCCGGCGAATGGGAGATGTGGCTGATGATGGAGTTGTTGCGCGGGTAACGGGATCACCCATCGACGCAGCCCGGTCAGCCCAAGCGCGGTTATCCGTTGGGCAATCCGCCCTTGGGATAGAGCCGGTTCACATGGCCCATCTTGCGGCCCGGTCGGGCGTCCCTTTTGCCGTATAGATGCAGGCGCGCACCCGGATCGGCCATAAGATCGGGCCAGCCGTTGACCGCATCGCCGATCAGATTCTTCATGATCGCGTCGTGGTGGCAGTCGACCGAACCCAGCGGCAGTCCGCAGACGGCGCGGACGAACTGTTCGAACTGGCTGGTCTCGCAGGCATCCATGGTCCAATGGCCGGAATTGTGCGGCCTGGGTGCCAGTTCGTTGACCAGGATGCGGCCGTCGCGGGTGACGAACATCTCGACCGCCAAGAGACCGACAAGGTCCAGCGCGTCGGCGATGTCGTGAGCGACGTTCACTGCCTTTTCCGCCAGGTCCGGCG
>JANQIJ010000019.1 GCA_028282185.1 Rhodospirillales bacterium | reverse complement strand
CCAGCCGGTTGCCCAGCGCCTGGGCCATGCGTGTCGGCGCCGAGCAGGCCGATCAACTCCTGGAGCGCTTCCGCGAAGACACGGGGGCACTGCCGGACTCTATCGCCCTCGTGCTGTGGGGATCCGACAATCTCAAGAGCGAGGGCGGGCCCATCGCCCAGGCCCTGGCGCTCATGGGCGCCCGCGCGCGGTTCGACGGGTTCGGCCGGCTCGCCGGCGCCGACCTGGTGTCGCTGAAAGAGCTGGGCCGGCCCAGGATCGACGTGATGATGACGCTCTCCGGCATCTTCCGCGACCTTTTGCCGCTGCAAACCAAGCTGCTTGCCGAAGCGGCCTACCTGGCGGCGTCGGCGGACGAGCCCGAGGACGAGAACTTCATCCGTAAGCACGCCCTGGCCTACGCGGCGGAACACGGCGTCGATCTGGAGACCGCGGCGCTCCGCGTGTTCTCCAACGCGGCCGGGGCCTATGGCGCCAATGTCTCCCATCTGATCGAGAACGGTGCCTGGACCGACGAGGACGAACTGGCCACGACCTTCACCAAGCGCAAGAGCTTCGCCTATGGCCGGGCCGGCGATCCCGTCCAGCAGGAGGCCTTGATGGGCTCCATCCTGAAGGACGTGGACATGGCCTATCAAAACCTGGATTCCGTCGAGGTCGGCATCACTACCATCGATCATTACTTCGACACGCTGGGCGGCATCAATCAGTCGGTGAAACAGGCCAAGGGTGCCTCGGTTCCCGTTTACATCGGCGACCAAACCCGAGGCGACGGCAAGGTGCGGACGCTGGCCGAACAGGTGGCGCTCGAAAGCCGCACTCGGATGCTCAACCCGAGATGGTTCGATGCCATGCTCGAGCACGGCTACGAAGGCGTGCGCCAGATCGAGGCCCATGTGACCAACACCCTCGGCTGGTCGGCGACCACCGGGCAGGTTTCCGAATGGGTCTACAAGCGGCTGACCGAGACCTATCTGCTGGACGACGCGATCAGGGAGAAGCTCATGGAACTCAACCCGGCGGCGTCGGCGAAGCTTGCCGACCGGCTGTTGGAGGCCCATGAGCGCAATTACTGGATGCCCGATGAGGACACCTTGGAGGCTCTGAAACGGGCCGGTGAGGAATTGGAAGACAAACTTGAGGGAATTGGTGTGGAGGTAGCAGCATGACATTCGTAGCAAGAGACCGCAATCAGGACGGCCCGGGAAGCCTGCAGGTTCATCTCGACCCGACGATGGAAATCGATACGGCCAAGGTTTTCGCCGTTTACGGCAAGGGCGGAATCGGAAAATCGACCACGTCGTCGAACCTGTCGGCGGCGTTCTCGAAGTTGGGTAAACGGGTGGTCCAGATCGGCTGTG
This sequence comes from Rhodospirillales bacterium, assembly GCA_028282185.1. Classification (GTDB taxonomy): domain Bacteria; phylum Pseudomonadota; class Alphaproteobacteria; order Rhodospirillales; family Casp-alpha2; genus UBA1479. The sequence continues at coordinate 4,701 of JANQIJ010000019.1, read as the reverse complement.
ATCCGAAACACGACAGTACCTTCACCCTGACCGGCTCCCTGGTGCCGACGGTCATCGACGTGCTCGAGCAGGTCGATTTCCACTCCGAGGAACTGCGGGTCGATGACTTCGTTTACGAGGGCTTCAACGGCGTCATGTGCGTCGAGGCCGGGGGTCCGCCCGCCGGCACCGGCTGTGGCGGCTATGTGGTGGGCCAGACCGTGAAGCTTCTGAAGGAGCATCACCTTCTGGAGGACACGGACGTGGTGATCTTCGACGTTCTGGGCGACGTGGTCTGCGGCGGGTTCGCCTCGCCGTTGCAGCACGCGGACCGGGCGCTGATCGTCGCGGCCAACGATTTCGACAGCATTTTCGCCATGAACCGGATCATCGCCGCCATCGGCGCCAAGGCGAAGAACTACGACGTGCGTGTCGGCGGCGTGATCGCCAACCGCTCGGCGGCGACGGACGAGATTGACCGGTTCAACGGCCGGGTCGGCATGCAGAAGCTGGCCCATTTCCCCGACCTGGACGTGATCCGGCGCTCGCGTTTGAAGAAAAAGACGCTGTTCGAGATGGAGGACAGCCCGGAACTGGAAGCTGTGCGCCAGGAATACCTGCGCCTGGCCCAGTCGCTGTGGGACGGGGTGCCCATCGTCACGCCGGAACCGCTGAAGGACCGGGAGATCTTCGACTTGTTGGGTTTCGATTGATGACCGCGCTGACCGATACCTATCGGGACCGCCGGGCGCGGCTTGAGACCTACTTCGACCGCACGGCGGCGGATACCTGGGCCAAGCTGACCTCCGACGCGCCGGTCTCGAAGATCCGCGCCACGGTCCGCAAGGGACGCGACGACATGCGGAACAACCTGCTGTCCTGGTTGCCCGACGATTTGACGGGCGCCCGCGTCCTGGATGCCGGTTGCGGCACCGGGGCCTTCTCGGTCGAGGCGGCCAAACGCGGCGCGGACGTCGTCGCCATCGATATTTCGCCGACCCTGATCAGCCACGCCCGCGACCGGCTGCCGTCGAGGGTCGGCGGCGGGCGTGTCAATTTCCGGGTCGGCGATATGCTGGATCCCGGATTGGGACGGTTCGATTTCGCCGTCGCCATGGACAGCCTGATCCATTACCGGCCCGACGACGTGGTGCGCTCCCTGTCGATCCTGTCCGAGCGCGTATCGGACGCCATTCTGTTCACCTTCGCCCCGCGCACCCCGCTTTTGGCCACCATGCACGCGGTGGGACAGCTGTTCCCCCGCGGCAACCGGTCGCCGGAGATCGTTCCCGTGGGCGAGCGCCGGATCAAGCGGACGCTCAACGCTTATCCCCACCTGGCGGACTGGCGGATGGGCCGAACCCATCGGGTGACCTCGGGGTTCTACATCTCCCAAGGGCTGGAGTTGCATAAGGGTCTGGAGCTGCGTGGATGATCGGACGCCTCAACGGCATGATGGCTGAGGGATGGGCCCGGCTCGGGCCCCGCTATCTGCCGTTCGCGGACGCCGCGACGGAAGCGTTGCCCTTGGGCCGGCTGTTGCGGCTTTCCCTGTTCCAGATTTCCGTCGGCATGGCGGCGGTGATGCTGACCGGCACGCTCAACCGGGTCATGATCGTCGAGCTCGGCATGACCACCTGGCTGGTCTCGGTCATGGTCGCCCTGCCGTTGATCTTCGCGCCGCTGCGCGTGTTGATCGGGCACAAATCGGATACCCACCGCTCGCTGCTTGGCTGGCGCCGGGTGCCCTATATCTGGTTCGGCACCTTGTTGCAGTTCGGCGGCCTGGCGATCATGCCCTTCGCCCTGATCGTCCTCACCGGTGACATGCTGGGGCCCGAGATCATCAAGGGCGAGATCGCGGCGGCCCTGGCGTTTCTGATGGTCGGCGCGGGCATGCACATGACCCAAACCGCCGGCCTGGCGCTGGCCACGGACTTGGCTCCGGTGGACGCCCGGCCCCGGGTCGTGGCCCTGCTCTATGTCATGCTGCTCTTGGGCATGGTGGTGAGTTCCATCGTCCTGGGGGCGCTGCTCGCCGATTTCTCTCAAGTCCAACTCATTCAGGTGATCCAGGGAACCGCCGCCGTGACGATGGCGCTCAACGTCGTGGCGCTCTGGAAACAGGAAGCCCGCGATCCGGCCCGCACCAACCCGAAAATCCGGCGCGCGACGTTCGGCGAGTCCTGGCGCCGGTTCATCCGTGGCGGACGGTCGTCGCGCCTGTTGGTCGCCATCGGTCTCGGCACCGCGGCGTTCAGCATGCAGGACATCCTGCTGGAGCCCTACGGCGGCGAAATCCTGAACCTGTCGGTCGGCCAGACCACCTTCTTGACCGCGCTCTTGGCGGGCGGGGCGCTATTGGGGTTCTACCTGGCGGCGCGCATTCTGAACAACGGCGGCGATGCCTGCCGCCTGGCGGCCCTTGGCGCCGTCGTCGGATTGCCGGCCTTTGCCGCCGTGACCCTGGCGGCGCCGCTCGACTCGCCGGAAATGTTCCGCGGCGCCACCTTCCTGATCGGCTTGGGCGGCGGCCTGTTCGCCGTCGGCGGTCTGACGGCCGCCATGTCCCTGGCGCAAAGCGGCGAAAGCGGCATGGCCCTGGGCGCCTGGGGTGCCGTGCAGGCGACGGCCATGGGCGGCGGGATCGCCCTTGGCGGGATGATCCGCGACGGCGTCACCGGGTTGGCCGAAGCCGGTGCCCTGGGGCCCGCCTTGACCGGTGCGCTGACCGGTTATGGCGTGGTCTATGTCATCGAAATCATTCTGTTGATCGCGACCTTGGCGGTCATCGGGCCGTTGGTCGGGACGATCGACCGCGGCGGGGCGCGGTATGCGAAACTGGGCCTGGCCGAGTTCCCGGGCTAGGACGGCGGGGTAAGGAGAGGGAAACATGGAAACGGGCGCACTTGGCGAATACATGGACGTTGCCCAAATCACGCTCTATGCGTTCTGGATCTTCTTCGCGGGGCTGATCTTCTACCTGCGGCGGGAAGACCGGCGCGAGGGGTATCCGCTGGAACACGAACCGGGCCAGGCGGAGAGAAACCCGGGCGTGATCTGGATCCCGCCGCCCAAGGTGTTTCGCCTGGCCGACGGTACCGAGCGTCTGGCGCCCATGGAAGGGGACACCGATGCGGGCCGGCCGCTGAATGCACGCCCGACGGAACTTTGGCACGGCGCGCCGCTTGAGCCCATTGGCGACCCCATGAAGGCCGAGGCCGGCCCCGGCGCCTATGCGCTCAGGGACGACGTTCCGGACATGACCTTTCACAACACGCCGAAGATCGTGCCGCTTCGCGTGGCGACGGACTTCTCCGTGGTCGAAGACGACCCGAACCCCATCGGCATGCAGGTGATCGCCGCCGACGGCCGCATTGCCGGAACCTGTGTCGATGTCTGGATCGACCGGGGCGAGGCCATGATCCGCTACCTGGAGGCCGAAACCAAGGGCGGGCGCCGGGTTCTCATTCCCATGACCCTGGCCCGCGTCGGCAGCCTGTTCGGCGGCGCCCTGGACATGATCGTCGGGGACGCCTTCGGCATTGACGGCAAGATCAAGGTCCAGACCCTCACCGCCGCGCAGTTCGAGGACGTGCCGACCATCGCCAACCCCGATCAAGTGACCCGCCTGGAAGAGGACAAGATCTGCGCTTACTTCGCCGGCGGTCAGATGTATGCCACGCCGGAAAGGTCGGAGCCCATCGTATGACCCACGACCACGACGATTTCGAAACCGAACCGGTTCGTGGCCTGCCCCAGCGCCTGCCGCCCGGCGAGGAAATTCTCTGGCAGGGGACGCCCCATTGGCGGACGCTTGCGCGGCGGGCCATGCGGCTTCGGCCGCTGGCGCTCTATGCCGCCGTTTTCGTGATCTGGCGCGGCGTGACGGCGGTCTATGACGGCGGTGCCGTCATGGACGGGCTGATCGGCGCCGCCTTGCTGGCGTCGGTCTTTGCGCTCGCCCTGGGCCTGCTGGCCTCGATCGCCTATTTCTCGGCCCGGGAAACCGTCTATACGATCACCAACAAGCGTCTGGTCATGCGGTTCGGAGTCGCCTTGACCATGACGGTGCAGATTCCCTTCACCAAGATCGCCAGCGCCGGGCTCAGGACCTACGGCGACGGGACCGGCGACATTCCGGTGTCGCTGATCGAGACCGAACGGGTGTCCTATGTGGTCATGTGGCCCCATGTGCGGCCCTGGAGGATTCGTCGTCCCGAACCCATGCTGCGCTGTATCAAGGACGCGGCGGCGGTCGCCGACATTCTGGCCCAGGCGTTGCAGACCGACCTTGCTGAAACCGACAAACCGGCTGACGCGCGGACAGAGCCTCATGCTTCCGTGCCGCCGCTTGCCGCCGTCGCCGGATAGGATGGAGTGAAGCCTTGAGCGAACGCCAAACCCCTGAGCAAATCCCCAGACCGATCCTGATCGGCGCCGGGCTGTTGCTTGCGGTCACGGTGGTTCTCGCCGCCGTGGGCCGGACGACGGGCATGGGCGTCACGTCGACGCCTGAGGCCCGGGCCGTGGAAACCCGCATGCTGCGGTTTTCCGACCGGGCCGACGGCGCGGTTCGAGTGACGCTCGCCGAAACCGGATCGCAAGTCTTCGTCGCGGCACCCGGTACCAACGGGTTCCTGCGCGGAACGCTGCGCGGCATGTCGCGGGTTCGAAAATTGGAGAATATCGGTCCGGCGGCGCCTTACGCGCTGACCCGTT
>JANQIJ010000222.1 GCA_028282185.1 Rhodospirillales bacterium | reverse complement strand
CGGCGCCGACACGGCGGGCTATATCCTGTTGCGCTTGCCGGGGGAACTGGCTGACCTGTTCACCGAATGGCTGCAGGCGCATGTGCCGGGCCGCGCCCGGCGCGTTCTCAATCGCCTGAAAGACAGCCGCGCGGGCGCCCTTTACCGCGCCGATTGGGGGCAGCGCCAGACCGGCACGGGGGTCGAGGCCGAACTCCTTTCTCGCCGGTTCGATGCCGCCTGCCGCCGGGCCGGCATCGGCCAGGCGCGCTCCGGGTCGCGGCCGCTCCGCACCGATCTGTTTCGGCCGCCGTCCCTGGATGGTCAGCTGTCTTTGTTCTGATGCCGGCTGTTATGGCCGCGGCGGCGTGATAGGCTGCGGCCATGCAAGACACCGGCGTGGCCATAGAACTTCCCGAAAAGATTGCCGAAATGGGGCAGGCGGCGGTCGACGCCGTGGCCCAGGTCGCGGAGAAGGCCATGCAGTCGTCGCACGGCGCCCATGGCAACGACCTGACGGGGATCGCCATCGTGGTTCTGGCGGCGCTGCTTTGCGGCATGGGCATGAACCGCCTGCGCCAACCGGCCTTGGTCGGCTATATCCTGGCCGGCGTAATTCTGGGCCCGGCAGGGCTCCGCGTCGTCCAGGGGCGCGGCGCCATCGAACTCCTGGCCGAGCTGGGTGTGCTGCTGCTGCTGTTCCTGATCGGGCTTGAATTGTCGCTGCGCTCGTTCCGGCGGATGTGGCGGGTCGCCGTCTTCACCATGGTCTTCCAGGTCGCGTCTTCGGTCGCGGTCACTCTGATTTGTTCCAAGTTCTTCGGCTGGTCCCTGCCGATGTCGGTCCTCTTGGGTTTCATGATCGCCCTGTCGTCGACCGCGGTGGCGGTCAAGATGCTGGAAGACCTGGGCGAACTCAGGACGCGGACCGGGCGGATCACCGTCGGCATCCTGATCGCCCAGGACCTGGCCGTGGTTCCCATGCTGCTGTGGGTCGGCGCCATGGAAGGCGGCGGGTTCCAATGGTCCGGCGTGCCGATGATCCTGTTTTCCGTGATCTTCCTGGTATGGTTGATCTGGTATCTCAGCCGCGGGCGCAAGGTGGCCCTGCCCTTCGCCGACCGGCTGCAGGCGAATGTCGAGCTCCGCCCGTTGGGCGCGCTGGCCTTTTGTTTCGGCTTGGCCTCGATCGCCGGCCTTTTGGGTCTATCGGCGGCCTATGGCGCGTTCATCGCCGGCCTGGTGGTCGGCAACTCGACTCTGCGCCACGCCATCACCGAGACGGTGCATCCGATCCAAAGCGTGTTGATGATGGTGTTCTTTCTGTCGATCGGCCTGCTCTTGGATCTGAGCTACGTCTGGGAAAATCTGGGCTTGGTGATGCTGCTGTTCTTCATTGTCAGCGTGTTCAAGACGGCGACCAATGTGGGCTTCCTGCGGGCCGTGGGCGAGCCCTGGGACCGGGCTTTCGTTTCCGGTACGATGCTCGCCCAAGTGGGCGAATTCTCATTCTTGCTGTCCGTCGCCGGCGTGGCCGCCGGGGTTCTTTCGCCTGACGACTCGCGGTTGATCGTTTCCGTCACGGTGATGAGCTTGGCGCTCAGCCCGCTTTGGGTGATCACCGCCCGACGGGTCCAGCGGCTGACCCGCGAAGGGGTTTCGTCCGGCGCCGAATTGGTTCGATTGGTCTATGCGCCGGAGACCGAGGTCGTGGTCGAGACCCTGGGCACCGCCGGGTCGCGAACCAAGCGCCAGCTGCGTAAGCTCGCGTTGTTGATGCGCCGCCAACGGCTCAGGCGAAAGCGGACGGCGGCCGGTCCGGCGTCGGCGCCGTCCGATGCACCGGCTGATGCCGCGACGTCCGGGAAACCTGCGGCCGACGCGCCGGTTGAACAAGCGTCAACCGCCAGGGCGCCGAAGCCATCGCGCCGCCGGTCGGCCAAGCCCAAGGCCCCGGCGACGGCGCAACCGCAAGGCAAGCGGCAACCTGCCCGACAGGTGAACCCGTCGGCGAAGACAAAGCCCCAAACCCGGGCAAGGACCGCCGCGAAAACCAGTTCCCGGTCCAAGCCCACCAAGAACAACTCGGCGCCCGATGCCTGATTTCCATTTCGAGGACCAAGTCTTGGCCGCCGGCGCGGCATCGGTCTGTGGGATCGACGAGGCCGGTCGCGGTCCCTGGGCCGGGCCGGTGGTGGCGGCGGCGGTGGTGCTCGACCGTGCTGACTTGCCGCCAGCGCTGATCGGCGAAATGGACGATTCCAAGAAGCTTTCCGCGGCCCGGCGCGAAGACCTGCGTGCCCGTCTCGCCCACCATGCCCACATCGGCCTGGGCTTGGCGTCGGCCGAAGAGATCGACGCGGTGAACGTCCTGCAGGCGACATTCAGGGCCATGGCCCGCGCGATTGCCGACCTTGGCGAGGTGCCGGATCATGCCTTGGTCGACGGCAATCGGATGCCCGACCTGCCCTGTGAGGCCACCGCCATCGTCAAGGGCGATGGGCGCTCGCTGTCGATCGCCGCGGCCTCGATCGCCGCCAAGGTCGAACGCGACCGGATCATGACGGCATTGGCTTCCGTGTATCCCGGCTACGGCTGGGAACGCAACGCGGGTTATGGCACGCGCGAACATCGGGACGCCCTTAGGCGTTTCGGCGTGACCCCGGCGCATCGCAAAAGCTTCAAGCCGATCCGCAATATATTGTCACTGGTGGATTCTTGACTCCCATATCTGGGCAAGAGAATCCCGATAACCCCTTGATTCAATATAATTCTTGACCGGGAATCTTGGGGACTCCATGCTTCGGGTTCAAACGGGGACCTGGGAAGCCCAAGCATGACGAAAAAACGCAAGCCGGCGGCGAAGCCGCGGGAAAAGGCCGTCCGCGCCGATGTCGGGCGGGACGATACGTCGGACTGTATATTGGTCGGCGACTGCGTCGCGACGATGGACGCGTTGCCCGAAGCCTCGATCGACATGATCTTCGCCGATCCGCCCTACAATCTGCAGCTCGAAGGCGACCTGCACCGGCCGGACAATTCGGCAGTCGACGGGGTCGATGCGGATTGGGACCGGTTCGACGGTTTCCGCGCCTATGACGATTTCACCCGGGATTGGCTTGCCGCCGCCCGGCGCGTCTTGAAGCCGGACGGCACGTTATGGGTGATCGGCAGTTACCACAATATCTTCCGCGTCGGCACGGTCCTGCAGGACTTGGGATATTGGATCTTGAACGACATCGTCTGGCGGAAAACCAACCCCATGCCGAATTTCCGGGGCCGCCGTTTCACCAACGCCCATGAGACCCTGATCTGGTGCGCCCGGGACAAGTCGTCCAAGTATCGGTTCAATTACGAAGCCATGAAGAACTTGAACGACGACTTGCAGATGCGGTCCGATTGGACGCTGCCGCTATGCACCGGGGCGGAGCGGCTGAAGGACGCCACCGGCAAGAAGGCCCATCCGACGCAAAAGCCGGAAGCCCTGCTGTTCCGCGCGGTTCTGTCGTCGACCCGGCCGGGCGATCGGGTGCTCGATCCGTTCTTCGGCACCGGCACCACCGGGGCCGTCGCCAAGATGCTGGGCCGGCGCTATATCGGGATCGAACGCGATCCGGCCTATGCCGCCCTGGCGGAAGACCGTTTGGCGGGCGTCGAACGGGTGGCGGAACCGGAGTTGCTGGCGACGCCGGCCAAACGCGAGCAGAAACGCATTCCCTTCGGCTGGGTGGTCGAACGCGGGCTGTTGAAACCGGGCCAAACCCTGACTGACCAGCGTGGCCGTCATTTCGCCCGGGTGCGGGCCGACGGCACCCTGTCGGCGCAGGACTTTCGCGGCTCGATCCACCAGGTCGGTGCCCATGTGCAGAAGGTCCCGGCCTGTAATGGCTGGCAGTTCTGGCATGTAGACCTGGGCAGCGGGGAACTGGTTCCGATCGACCTGTTCCGTCAGCAGCTGCGCGCCGAGCTGCACTGACGCGAACCGCCGCCGCTTAAGGCGTCGATCGTGTCCTGCCCCATGCGGCCGGTCTCCTCCGTTGGTGGCGGCCGTGATCGATTTGTTCTTCGGTCAGGCTTTGTATTCGACGAGCGCGCGGTCTTCGCGCGGGATCCTGTAAACCCGTCGTTTGTGGGCGCGGGCAACGCCATGGGCGACCCGATCTCGACAATGGCGGGCCAGCCCCTTGCGGTCGGCGAAGTCCGCCGCGGTGACGGGATCGTGAAAGGTGACTTCGACCATCGCACCCTTCAGTCCGAAGACCGAGACCAGGTGCGGCAGCAGGGTCATGTCCCCGTACCAGGCGTAAAGCGCCTGCAGGCCGCGGTCGAGTGGCCGGCCGTCGGCATAGCGGGTATAGGCGATGGAAAATGGCTGCACCCTCGGCAGATGATCGGCCGCGGCATCGCCGGCGACGCCGAACAGCGCCGTTTTGAAAGGCAGAACCTGCTTTCCGTCGGAACTGGTGCCTTCGGGGAACAGGATCAGGCTGGTGCCGGCGCGCAGCAGGGCCGTTATCTCCGTGCGTTGGCGGAGCGCTTCGCGGGCATCGCGCTTGACGAAGACCGTGCGATAGACCTTGGCGCAGAAGCCGAACAGGGGCCAGCCGGCGACATCGTCCTTGGCGACGAAGGCGCCGTTCATCAGGATGCCGAGGACCGGGATGTCCAGATAGGACACATGATTGCCGACAAACAGGGTGCCCTTGCCATCGACGGGTCGGCCGCTGACGCTGATCCGCAGGTTGCACAATCGCGCGACGCCGCGGAACCACAGGCGCGCCGGAACCCGAACGGCACCGCGGCCGAACGGATACAGCAAAATGCCGATCGGCAGCAACACAGCCGTCAGTCCCAGGAAAAGCGGCAGCCGATAAGCGGCCCTAAGGCCGGACGCGGCAACCGGTCCTGCGTCGCCTAACGCGTCCCACAGGGCTTGTAGTGGCGATGGTACTTCTCGGTAATTTGGTCCGTAGGTACGATTATGCATACGTCTGTCGTGTTGAAGTCGTGGTCGATAACGGCGCCTTGGCCAACGAAGCCGCCGAGGCGCATGTAACCCTTGATTAGTGGCGGCAACATGGCACGCGCTGATTTCTGGTCCAATCGCGTCAAAGGAATCCCGGCCATATCGACAAACCGGTCCGCGACCGCCCGCGCGCGCAGGTCGCTGGGCGCCAGATGGAAATGATGTAGATAGCTGAGCGCCGGCATCAGCGCCGCCGGCTCGGTGCCGCGCAGGCTGCCGCAGCCGAACATCAGTCGGATGTCGAAGGCCTTCAGGTATTCGGCGATGCCGCGCCACAACAGTTGCATGACCGCGCCGGACCGATATTCCGAATGGACACAGGAGCGGCCAAGCTCGACCAATTCCCCCGGCTGTTCGAGAAGGGCCTCAAGATCGTATTCGTCGGAGGAATAAAACCCGTCGTTGGCTTCCGCGACGGAGCGCCGCAACAGACGATAGGTCCCGGCGACGAAAGGCGGGCCGCTCGAGCGCTCGAGGTCGATCACCAGAAGATGGTCGCAATAGGCATCAAAAGCATCTTCGTCGCGGCCGTCGCGGGCCATGGCGGACGACGGGCGGGCACCCAATTCGTCAAAGAAAACGTTGAAACGCAGGCGCTGAGCCGCGGCGATTTCCTCGGCTGATTCCGCGAGGCGGATTTCCAGGTTCCGGGCGCGCACGTCCACCGGACGTGGCGGTCGGGACAGTTCAGGCCCTTGGCCCTTCAGGGCCAGATTGCCGATGATGTTCATGAAATCGCGGTCCCTATGTCCGTTTCGGAAGGTCGACCAGATGGCCGGGTTGCCGTTCACTTAAATGCGGAAAACCGCCCAGGGACAAATTTTTACTCTGATGACAGACACTTGTCGGGAACTCAAAAGAAGGTTTGTTAACGCTAACATGACATAATTCTTACAGAATACGGCATTTTTTCGGCGATTTACGTCTTTCGGTCGTGGCGAATGGACGGGTCACGCAGGCCCGTCCGCCGCCCATGCGCCGATCAGCGATGCCGATCGCCCGCGGCCACCTCGGCGGGGTTGAGCGGTCCGCGCAATTGGCGCCAGGCGACGCTCAGGAACGGGCCCTCGTAGACATCGCCGGTCGCGTCGAAACGCGTTGCCAGTTGTGGCCAAGGCAGGGCCGGGTGGCGATGATGCACCGCGTGATAATTAAAGTTCAGCATGGCCCGCGCGAGAACCGGCGGCAGGCGCAAGTTGTAGGAATAGAGAACGTCGTCCAGCGGGGTGTCGTAGTGATAGGCGTTGTCGAAGAACGAGATCAGCAGGCCGCGGCCGACGAGGGCCAAGGTCAACATCCACCACGACGCGCCATAGAAATAGAAGGCCAGCCCGAACAGCGCGATGGCCGCCAAACCGTCGAAACGAATTTGCCGAATGCCCGCGGGCGACATCAAATGGCGATCGGCGGCGCGCATCATCGTCCGGCCGTCCGGTGTCTCGGCGCCGAAGGCGAGATGGACAAGGCGATGGATCGCCCGCCGCGGCAGCGCGGCGGCTAGGCTGGCGGCGCATTCCGCTAGGTAAAGTCCGCCCAGAAGCCGCGCGAAGTAAACCATGCGGCCGCCGGTGCCCGCGCCTTGCGGGCCGGTCACCTCGGTTCGGTCCAGGTCCGTGCGGTTGAACCGGTGGTGCATCAAATGGCCGAGCCGGAGAACCCGAAACGGCGCGCCGAACAGCACCGACAAGCCCCGGCCGAGGCCGTCGTTGACCGCGTCGGTCGGATGCAGGATGCCGTGGATCGCTTCGTGGATCAGCGACCACAGCGCCGGTGTCGTGAACACCAGCGGCACCAGCAAAAGGCCCCAATAGGGAGACATCGGGATCAATAAGACCGGGATTGCGATCAACTGGATCAGGTTCAGCCCGGCCAGCAGCCCGACCAGGATGAGGTTGAGACGCCAGGAAATCGCGCCGACGCCGCCGCCGACCGTGCGGAGCTGGCCGGCAACCCCGGTTTCGGCGGTGCCGGCAAGGCCGTTCGCGGTGGCCGGTCGCCTTGCGCCCAAGCTGTCCTCCCTTTGTGTTGGCCCATTTCACTGTGTTATGGCAACCTTGGCAAGAGAGCGAGGAGACGGCCATGCCAGTGGTCAAGTCATGAGCGAGAAATGGGACCGGCGCTTCCTGCGCCTGGCAAAGGAGGTCGCCACTTGGTCCAAGGACCGATCGACCCAGGTCGGTGCTGTGATCGTCGGTGACGACAAGACCCCGGGACCCTACGGTTTCAACGGGTTTCCACGCGCCATTGATGACGAGGTCGAGGACCGCCATACCCGACCCGAGAAATACAAATGGACCGAACATGCGGAACGCAACGCGATCTACAACGCGGCCCGCATAGGCATGCCCTTGAAGGGGTGCACGATCTATGTGACGCATCTCCCTTGTGCCGATTGCACGCGGGCGATCGTTCAGGTCGGCATTCGGCGCGTCGTCGTCGATGCGGACAGCCTGGAGAACGCCGACTTCGCGTCGCGCTGGTCAGAGGACGATCGGATCACCAAGGACATGCTGGACGAGGCGGGCCTGATCCTGGATCTGGTGTCCGCCGCCGCGCCCGAGGACGGCACGGCCTGACCCCGGCGGGAACGGGATCAGCGTGTCGGCACCGGCGTTTCGCCGGAATAGTCATAGAATCCGCGACCGGTCTTTCGGCCCAGCCAGCCCGCTTCGACGTATTTGACCAACAGCGGACAGGGCCGGTACTTGGTGTCGGCCAGGCCGTCGTGCAGCACATGCATAACCGCCAGGCAGGTGTCCAGGCCGATGAAGTCGGCAAGCTCCAGCGGACCCATGGGATGGCGGGTGCCGAGCTTCATGGCGGTGTCGATGGCATCCACCGACCCGACCCCTTCATAGAGGGTGTAGACCGCTTCGTTGATCATCGGCAGCAGGATGCGATTGACGATGAAAGCGGGGAAATCCTCGGCATTGACCGGTTTCTTGCCAAGCGCCGTGGTCAGCTCACGGATCTGGTTGAAGGTCTCTTCGCTGGTCGCGATGCCGCGAATCAGTTCGACCAACTCCATGCGTGGCACCGGGTTCATGAAATGCATGCCGACAAACCGGTCCGGACGGTCGGTCTGGGCGGCCAGGCGGGTGATCGAAATCGACGACGTATTGGTTGCGATCAGCGCATCGTCGGCCAGGTGATCGCACAGCGATTTGAGGATCGTCTTTTTGATGTCTTCGTCTTCGGTTGCCGCCTCGATCACGAGATCGCAATCCTTCATCCCGGCGTAGTCGGTTCCCGAGGCGATCCGTTCCAGGGCGGCGTTCTTGTCGGCCTCGACGATCATGCCTTTTTCGGCCTGCCGGCCCAGGCCTTTCTCGATCGTGGCAAGACCGCGCTCAAGCGCGTCGTCGTTAACGTCCAATAGGTAAACGGCGCGCCCGGCAAGGGCACAGACATGGGCGATGCCGCTGCCCATTTGTCCGGCGCCGATGACGCCGATCTTGTCGATGTTATCAGTCATGTAAGCTCTTAACTCCGCTCCTCGGTGCGAGGACCCGTTCCTCAAGGGTCGCGCGGCCACCGGTCTTGTTGCCGGCCAAGCCTTTTCGCACCCGCACAATAGGCCTGCCCCAGACGCCGGTCAAGTTTCGCGTCGCCGGAACACCGACTGTGGGACGGTTGTGATCGGCTTGCCGTTTCAGTGGCCGGGACGGCACCCGCCGCCGCTTCGGCGATCCGGTCGCGCATCGCCGCCGGGGTGCACCGCAACGGATCATCGCCAGCGGCCGTCGCCCGGCGTCACCGATTGTCGCCGGGCACCCAAAGCACGTCCGCGCGGCCGCCGTCGTTTAGCCGCCGAGCCAGGACGAACAGGTGATCGGACAGTCGGTTGACGTATTTCACCGCATCCCCGTTGACCGATTCGCGTACCGCCAGTTCGGTCATCAGGCGCTCGGCCCGGCGGACGATCGTG
>JANQIJ010000217.1 GCA_028282185.1 Rhodospirillales bacterium | reverse complement strand
AACAACCGCAACCGCCAGGCGCAGCCGCGCAACCCGCGACGCCGCCGGCGGGCGCCCCCCGAAAGGCGACGAACGTGGCGGTACTGGACGTTCAACGCGTGTTGCGCGATGCCAAGGCCATGAAAAGCGTCCGTGACCAGATTTCAGCCCTGCGCAAGACGTATGAGTCCGAAATCGAGAAAAAGCAGAACGAATTGCGCGCGGCAAACGAGGAACTTCGCAGGCAACGCAGCATCCTCTCGCCGGATGCTTTTGACGCGGAACGGCGTAAGTTCGATCAACGGGTCGCCGAGGTCCAGCGCCTTATCCAAACCCGCAATCAACAACTTGATCGAGCGAACGCGGAGGCGGTGATCGAGGTCCAAAAGATCTACAACAAGATCGTCGTCGAATTGGCGAACGAGCGGCTTTACGGCCTGATTTTCCGGAAAAGCGCAACGATCGTCGTTCATCAGCCGATCGAGGTGACCCCAGAGGTCCTTGCTCGATTGGACAAGAGGCTACCCACGGTCAAGGTCTCGGTTCCGAAACAATAAACGATCATGGCCGACCCCCGATTTTTCACGAGGGCCGGGCCCTTCAGAATTGACGAGCTGGCCAAGGTGATCGGTGCGTCCCTGCAGGATCCGTCGCGGGCGGAAGTCATGTTGGAGGACGTCATGCCATTGACCGATGCCGGCACCGGCCACCTGAGCTTCATCGACAATCGAAAGTATGTCGGCGCCTTTCGGACGACGAAGGCCACGGCGGTCATCGCTTCGTCGGAGCTGATTGATCAGGCGCCCGATGGGGCTGCATTGCTGGTCGCTGAAGACCCCTATCGGGCCTATGCCTTGGCGGCGGTGGCGTTCTATCCGACGCCTCCGGTTACTCCGGAAATCGCCGAAACGGCGGTCATTGCCGATGACGCCGCCGTCGACCCCTTGGCTGCGGTCAAAGACGGCGCCGTGATTGGTGCCGACGCCCAGTTGGGCGCCCGCACGGTGGTTGAGGCCAACGTGGTTATCGGTCCGGGCGTGCGGATCGGGCAAGACTGCCGGATCGGTGCCAACGCGGTTCTGCGGAATTGCATCCTTGATGATCGGGTTATCCTTCATTCGGGGGTCAGTGTCGGCCAGGACGGATTCGGCTTTGCGCCGGGTCCACAAGGGCATCTGAAGGTCCCACAATTGGGCCGCGTGATTATCGAATCAGATGTTGAAATCGGTGCCAATACGACGATTGATCGCGGCGCGGGACCGGATACGGTGATCGGCGCGGGATCGAAGCTCGACAATTTGGTGCAAATCGCCCACAACGTGCGCATTGGGCGGGGATGCATCATCGTTTCTCAGGTGGGCATTTCCGGAAGTACGCATATTGGTGATTTTGTTATGATCGGCGGACAGGCCGGGTTGACCGGCCATTTGACCATCGGCGACGGCGCGAAAATCGCGGCGCAGAGTGGGGTTATGCGCGATGTGCCGCCGGGCGCCACGGTCGGCGGCTCGCCGGCGAAGAACATGCGGGAATGGCTCAAGGAAACCGCCGTTCTCGGCAAACTGGCAAAGACATAGGGAGACCTTGGGGACAATGGATTCCGAAATCGGCGCGGAAGCCCGGGAACTCGATATCAATCAGATCATGGCGTTGATCCCGCATCGCTATCCGTTTCTTTTGATTGACAAAATCGTCGACGTCGTGCCGGCGCAAAGCGGCACGGGCATCAAGAACGTGACGATCAACGAACCGTTTTTTCAAGGGCATTTTCCGGGGCATCCGATCATGCCGGGTGTCCTTATCGTCGAAGCCATGGCACAGACCGCGGGCGCCTTGGTGATGGCCAGTCTGGGCGACCCGGAAGGTGCCTTGGTCTATTTCATGACGGTCGATAACGCTCGGTTCAGAAAACCGGTGGTGCCCGGTGACAGCGTGCGAATCGAGGTCGAGTGCATCCAGAACCGCGGCAACGTGTGGAAATTCAAGGGACGCGCCGTGGTCGACGGCGTGGTCAAGGCGGAAGCCACCTATGCAGCCATGATCGTGAGGGACGCATGACCGACGTTCACCCGACGGCCGTGGTCGAGGACGGCGCATCGATCGGGACGGGCGTCCGGATCGGCCCCTATTGTTGCGTCGGTCCTGAGGTAACCCTGGCCGACGGGGTCGAATTGATGTCCCACGCGGTGATCGCGGGGCATACTGAAGTTGGTGCCAACACCCGGGTGTTTCCCTTCGCCTCGCTGGGCCACCAACCGCAGGATCTTAAATACAAAGGCGAGGTCTCGCGTCTCGTTATCGGCGCGAACAACATCATTCGCGAACATGTCACGATGAATCCGGGAACCGAAGGCGGCGGCCTCGAAACGCGGATCGGCAATAACTGCTTGTTCATGGCCGCCTCGCACGTGGCCCACGATTGCCGACTGAGCGATCACGTGATTCTGGTCAATAACGCGACTCTGGGCGGTCACGTGGAAATCGACGAATATGCCATTGTCGGCGGTCTGTCCGCGGTACACCAGTTCGTTCGCATCGGCCGTCATTCGATGATCGGCGGGATGACGGGCGTTGCCCATGACGTCATTCCTTATGGATCGGTGATCGGCAACCGGGCGAAACTCTCCGGTCTCAATATCGTCGGTTTGAAACGCCGCGATTTCGACCGTGAGACGATCCATTCGCTTCGGCAGGCTTATCGGCTGATCTTCGCCCAGGAGGGGACCTTGGCCGAGCGTCTCGACGATGTTGCCGAACTGTTTGGCGAAAACCAGCCGGTGATGGAAATCGTCGAGTTCATTCGCCGCGATACCTCCCGGTCCATTTGCCAGCCAATGGTGGAGGATGCCGCATAGCGCGCCCGTCCTGGGGATCGTCGCCGGTGGCGGTCGTTTGCCTGCAATTCTGGCGGAATCCTGTGAAAATTCAGGCCGGCCGTATTTCGTCGCTTTGCTCGAGGGGCAGGCGGCGGCCCAGTCCTTTGCCGGTCGGAAGGCGGAAACGTTTCGCTTGGGCGCTGTCGGCCGCCTGATCAAGGCACTGCGTCGTCAGGGGGTCGAGGAAATCGTCCTCGCCGGCAGCGTGCGCCGCCCCCGTCTGGCCGAATTAATGCCGGATCTGTGGACCGCCCGGTTTCTGTCGCGGACCAGGGCGTTTTCCCGTGGCGATGATGGTTTGCTGCGGGCGATTGTCGGGGTCTTGGAGAACGACGAGGGTTTTCGCGTCATTGGACCCGACGATATCGCCCCTGACCTGCTCACGCCCTTGGGGGTGATCGCCAATGTGCCGGTTTCGCCGCGGCTTGCCGGATTGATCGAACCCGGGATCGCGGCGGCCCGATCATTGGGCCGGCGCGATCAAGGACAGGCCGTGGTCATCGGCCCGGATGGGGCCATTTGCGAAGAGGGACCCGAAGGCACCGAGGCATTGCTCCGTGATCTGCCCGCTGCCTTCAAGGGCGGCGTCTTGGTCAAGATGACGAAACCCGATCAGGAACGGCGCGTGGACCTGCCGGCCATGGGGCCTGATACAGTCGATCAGGCCGAGAAGGCGGGCTTATGTGGTCTGGTCGTCGAAGCGGGCGGCAGTCTGTTGCTCGACCGCGGCGACATGATCGCCCGCGCCGACGCCGCGGGCCTTTTTCTACTGGGCGCCGCGGGCGACGGGCCGGCCCGGGCATGAGTGGCGACCGCGACATGCTGATCTATCTGGTCGCCGGCGAACCGTCCGGCGATGTTCTTGGCGCCGGCTTGATTCGCGGTCTGCGCGGTGTTTACGGCGACCGGGTCGAATTCACCGGGGTCGGCGGCGACCGCATGGCGGCTGCGGGTATGGAGAGCCTGTTTCCCATGGCGGAGCTTTCCGTCATGGGTCTGGCCGAGGTCTTGCCACGCCTGCCGGGCCTGTTGCGGCGTATCGGTGAGACCGCCGCCGACGTCGCCCGGCGGCGCCCGGCGGCGCTGGTTACCATCGATTCCCCGGATTTCTCTTTCCGCGTCGCCAAGAAGGTCAAGCGTATGGCGCCAGATGTCTCGCTGATCCATCTTGTTGCGCCGACGGTTTGGGCCTGGCGGCCCGGCCGAGCGAAAGCGGTGGCGGCCTATCTCGACCATCTTCTGTGCCTGCTGCCGTTCGAACCGCCGTTCTTCGCCGCGGAAGGGCTGCCCGCGACCTTTATCGGCCATCCGTTGGCGGCCGAGGCGGTGGCAGGGAACGGCCCCCGGTTTCGCGCTGGGCATGACATCCTCGCGGAAGATCAGGTTCTGGCGGTTCTTCCCGGAAGCCGCATGGGAGAATTACAGCGTCTTCTGCCGATTTTTGGCGCGACGGTCGATCGGCTTCACGCGGCGGGCTGGCGCGGTCGGGTGGTGATCCCGACGCTTGAGAATATCCGCGACCAGGTTCATCAGGGTAGCCGTCGGTGGCCAACGCCGCCGGTGATCGTCACCGGGGACGGTGACAAGGCCGATGCCTTTGCCGCCGCCGATGCGGCGTTGGCGGCGTCCGGCACGGTGGTTCTCGAACTGGCCCGGGCGAAGCTGCCGTCGATCGTTGCCTATAAGGTCAATGCCGTCAGCGCTGCGCTCGGCCGGCGCCTGATCAAGGTTCGGCACGTCGGTCTGATCAATATCCTGCTCGACCGTGAGGTGATGCCCGAATTTCTGCAGGAAGCCTGCCGCCCGGACGATCTGGCTGCCGCCCTCGGCGACTTGCTGGGCGATCCGGCGGCCCGAATGGCGCAAAAGGACGCCTGTCGGAAAGCGATCGCGATGTTGCGCGGACCCGACGGCGCGCCCACGGAGACCGCGGCCCGCACCATCGCCCATGCGGTCGGCGGACGCGGTGGGCCGGGCGAAGCGGATTGAATTAGTCCCGGCCGATAGCAGGACCGGCCGAAAGCGGCTTAGCGCTGATCGATGGGTACGTAGGGCCGCTCGGTATAGCCGGTGTAAAGCTGGCGGGGGCGGCCGATTTTCTGGCTTGGGTCCTCGATCATCTCGTTCCATTGAGCGACCCAACCGACCGTGCGGGCGACCGCGAACAGCACGGTGAACATGCTGGTCGGGATGCCCATGGCCTTGAAGATGATGCCGGAATAGAAATCGACGTTGGGAAACAGCTTGCGTTCGACAAAGTACTCGTCTTCAAGGGCGATGCGCTCCAATTCCATGGCCAGGTCCAAAAGCGGCTCGTCCGTGATTCCCAGTTCGTCCAGCACCTCGTGGCAGGACTGGCGCATGACTTTCGCCCGAGGATCCATGTTTTTGTAGACGCGGTGGCCGAAACCCATGAGCCGGAAGGGATCTTCCTTGTCCTTCGCTTTCTTGACGTATTCGTTGATATTGTCCTTGTGGCCGATCTTGCCCAGCATGGTGAGGACCGCCTCGTTGGCGCCGCCATGGGCCGGGCCCCAAAGCGATGCGATGCCGGCGGAGATGCAGGCGAAGGGGTTCGCCCCGGAAGAACCGGCAAGGCGCACGGTGGACGTCGACGCATTCTGCTCGTGGTCCGCATGCAGTGTCAGAATGCGGTCCATGGCCCGTGACAGTACTGGACTGACCGAATAGTCCTCACAGGGCGTCGCGAACATCATGTGCAGGAAGTTTTCTGCATAGCTGAGTTCGTTGCGCGGATAGATGAACGGCTGTCCCAGGGAATACTTGTAGGCCCAGGCGGCGATCGTCGGCATTTTCGCGATCATCCGGTAGGAGGCGACAACGCGATGCTGCGGGTCGGTGATGTCCGTCGAGTCGTGATAGAAAGCGGAGAGGGCGCCGACGACGCCACACATGATCGCCATGGGATGGGCATCTCGTCGGAATCCGCGATAGAAGCCAGCCAACTGTTCGTGCAGCATGGTGTGGTAGGTGATGTCGTGCTCGAACTTTGCTTTCTGCTTGCCGTTCGGCAGTTCGCCGTAGAGCAGCAGGTAGCAGACCTCCATGAAATCCGAATGCTCGGCCAGTTCTTGGATCGGTACGCCACGATACAAGAGGACGCCCGCATCGCCGTCGATATAGGTGATCTGGGATTCACAGCTGCCGGTCGAGGTGAAACCTGGATCGTAGGTGAAGCAGTCGGTTTCGGCATAAAGCTTGCGGACGTCGACCACCGAGGGGCCGACGCTGGCATCCATGATCGGGAGCTCATAGGACTTGCCGTCTCGATTGTCCGTCAGGGTGAACGTCGCGTTCTTGCCGTGGTCTTGATCGCTCATTATGGCTTTTCCTCTCTCGAGCGCCGGGGCGTCCAGCCGCCGGCAAGGTTGACCCGTCCGTGGAACGGGCCGATTGGGGGTCAGGTTTCAGCCGGTCTTTCGGCCAAGGCGTCGCCGATCCGTGCCAGGCTTTGCTCCCGGCCGAGAACGGTCAGGATTTGAAACACGCTTGGCGAGACCGCGCGCCCGGTCAGGGCCGCCCTGATCGGCGCGGCGACGGCGCTCAGCTTCGCGCCGCTCGCTTCCGCCTCTTCTTTGGCCGCGCCCAGCAGCGCGTCTTCCGTCCAGGTCTCGCTGGCGGCCAGTCTGTCGCGCATGCGGGCAAGGCTGCGGCGACCCTCGGCATCCATCGCCTTTGTCGCTTTTTCATCGAGTGAAATCGGCCGTTCAGCCGCATAAAATGCTGAATTTTCAGTTAATTCAACGATTGTCTTCGCGCGTTCCTTGAGCCCGGCCATGCCTTTAAATAGCCGATCCGAAGCCTCTGGCGCAAGCTTTGCGGAAGGCGCCGCAGTCAGGCGGGCGAGGACAAGGTCGGTAAGCGCCCGGTCGTCTGCTTGGCGAATGTAGCGGCCGTTCAGGTTGGTCAGTTTTTGCACGTCGAACCGCGCCGCGGATTTGCCGACATTGTCCAGGCCGAACCATTCGATAGCCTGCTCGGTTTCAATGATCTCGTCGTCGCCGTGGCTCCAGCCCAGACGAAGGAGGTAGTTACGCATGGCCTCCGGAAGGAAGCCGTCGTTGCGGTAGGTATCGACACCGAGGGCACCGTGCCGTTTCGAAAGCTTGGCGCCATCGGGACCGTGGATCAGTGGGATATGGGCGAATTCGGGCCTTGCATGGCCCAACGCTTCGTACAGTTGGCTTTGCCGGAAGGCATTGGTCAGGTGATCGTCCCCCCGGATCACGTGGGTCACGCCCATATCGTGGTCATCGACGACGACCGCGAGCATGTAGGTCGGCGTGCCGTCCGACCGGAGAAGGACCATGTCGTCCAACTGGTCGTTGGCGACCCTGACCTGGCCCTGTACCAAATCGCCGATCACGGTTTCGCCGGTCTGCGGTGCTTTCAGGCGCACGACCGGATTGATGTCCGGCGGCGCCTCGCTGGGGTCGCGGTCCCGCCAGCGGCCGTCATACATCCGCTTGCGCCCATCGCGCCGCGCCGCATCGCGCATTTCGGCCAGTTCTTCGGGCGTGCAGTAGCATTTATAGGCCTTGCCGTCGGCGAGTAGCCGTTCGGCCGCGGCCCGGTGCGCATCAGCCCGCGCGAACTGCGAAACGGCCTCACCATCCCAATCGAGGCCAAGCCAGGTCAAGCCGTCATGGATGGCCTGAACCGCGGCCTCCGTGGACCGCGCGCGATCCGTATCCTCGATCCGCAACAGGAAGCGGCCGCCGTCCCCGTGTTCTGCGTGGTGCCGGGCAAACAGCCAATTGAACAACGCCGTGCGGGCGCCGCCTATGTGCAGGAAACCTGTGGGCGAAGGCGCGAAACGGGTAACGACCGCCATGCAATTCTGACCTTTCGACTGTTGGCCCGGCAGGGACCGGAGGAAACCGCCAACCAGCCAAACGCGGCTGACGGGGCTGTGTTGGCAGAGGCGGGCGCTACGGCCCCCTTTCCCCACGGGTGCGGGAGGTCTACCATACTTTTTGTGCGGGCGCAGCATTCCGATCGTCGTTCTCCTTAAAGGCGGAATCCGACGGCCCGCCGGGGGAGGGACGTGCCGCGGGATCAGCGATTCTTTTTGGAGAACGGCGACCGGTGGCCCTTTGTCGTGCCCATCGGCATCGGCTTGGGCATCGGCGCGTACTTCAGCCTGTTGGTCGAACCGCATTGGCTGATCGGCCCGCTCGCCTTGATTGGTCTTGGCGCTGTTACCTGGATCGTCCGGCACCGCGCGATGCCCCGCTCTGCCTTGCTCGTCTTGTGTTGCATCGCCCTGGGCTTTACCGCCGCCTCGACCCGCAGCCAGGCGGTAAAAACGGTGTTCATTGCCGAAGAGACGCGAATCGCGACGATCGAGGGACGGGTGCTCGACATAGAACCCTATCCAAGCGGTTTGCGGGTTGTCATCGACCACGTTCGGGTTTCGGGGTTGGGACCGCAGGCGACGCCGTCGCGGGTGCGTCTGCGTTTGCGTGGGGTCCAGCCATCGATTCGTGGCGGGCAATGGATCACGGCACGTGGCCGACTTTCGCCACCTTCACCGCCGGTCTTGCCAGGCGGTTTCGATTTTCAGCGGCACGCCTTCTTCAAAGGCTTGGGTGCCACTGGTTTCGCGCTTGGCACCGCCAAGATCATGCCCGGGCCGGTGCCTGGGCCGTTCGAGTGGCGGATTCACCTATCCAACTTGCGATTGGACCTGGCCGCGCGGGTTCACAGGACCGTCGGCGGCGATGCCGGCGCCGTGTCCGCGGCGCTTTTGACCGGGCATCGCAGGATCATTCCCGAAGACCGGTTGCGCGATTTTCGGCGCGCCGGATTGGCTCATCTGCTGGCGATCTCGGGCCTGCACATCGGTTTGGCCGCCGGTATCGTGTTTTTCGGTCTGCGGGCGCTCATGGTTTTGGTGCCCCGTATCGCTTTGCGACTACCGGTCAAAAAGGTGGCCGCCGTTGCGGCAATCGTCATGGCCTTCCTTTATGCCCTTTTGGCCGGCGCCACGGTGCCAACCCAGCGAGCCTTTTTGATCGCCCTGTTTGTCTTGGTCGCCGTGATCGTTGATCGGCGGGGGATTTCCATGCGCTCCTTGGCCTGGGGCGCTACGGCGATCCTATTGTTTCAGCCGGAAAGCCTGATGGGACCGAGCTTCCAGATGTCGTTCGCCGCCGCGATTGCCTTGGTCGCCGCCTATGAGGTCGCCAACGAGCGCGGGTCGTTCCGCCGCGATGCCGGACCGGCCCTGGCCGCCGCCGGCTTGGTCCGCTATGCCGTGGGCGTTGCCTTTACGACATTGGTCGCCAGCGCCGCCACCGCACCCTTCGTGATCTACCATTTCAACGAGGTCGCGACATTCGGCCTGATCGCCAATCTGGTCGCCGTGCCGGTGACCGCGCTCTGGGTCATGCCCGCCGCCATGGGGGCTTTGCTGCTGTTGCCTGTCGGGTTAGACGGCTTGGCCCTTGCGGTCATGGGGGCGGGGGTGAAGATCATTCTGGCGGTCGCCGATTGGGTCGCCGATTTGGGCGGCGCGGCCCAGATCCTGCCGTCGGCGCCGCCCTGGGCTTTGGCGGCCCTGACCCTTGGCGGGCTATGGCTGTGCCTGGTACGCGGTCGGGCGCGGCTGTTGGGACTTTCGGGCGTTGCCGTCTGCTTGATCGCCGTGCCTATGGTCCGCGCCCCGGATATTCTCGTTTCGGGAGACGGCAAGCTGACGGCCGTTTTGCAAGACGGCGATTACTACGCCTTCTCCAACCTGAGGGCCGGTCGGTTCAACCGGGAAAACTGGCTGGCCCATGCGGGTTTTGAGGAAGACCACGGGCGACGCTGGCGCAGGGACGGACGGCAGGTGGACGGCCTGACATGCGACAGCGAGGGCTGCCTGTTGCGTCGCAACGGGCTTGTGGTGAGCGTTTCGGAGACCTACGCCGCGTTCGCCGAAGACTGCTGGTCCGTCGACCTGGCGGTTGTTCTGGTCCCGGCGGCGCGGCCCTGCCCCAAACCCCGGCGGGTCATCGGCCTATATGATCTGAAACGCGGCGGCAGCCACGGCATCTGGCTGACCAACCCGCCGCGCGTTCAGACCGTCGGTCAGGAACGCGGCGCGCGGCCTTGGGTTGTCCGGTGGCGCTCCCAGCACCGCGATCAACCATAAGGCCGCTCTTGCGATGATCACCAGGGCATGGAATCCGAACCTCGGGCAATCAGCCGCCGCACAGAGGGGGGCGGTCATCGGCCGGACGCCCGCCTGTCAAGGCGTCCGTGACCTCTATGGCCGGTTGCCGCGATCGGCAAACGCATCGACAAATGCCATCGGACAGCCATCAACGACGCGTCCGGCACCATCGTCTCCCGTTTCGACGGCATGCCGAAGAGGACGATTGGCGCGGACGCCGTCGCCCGCGTCAGTACTTGCGCATCAAGCCGACCAAGCGACCTTGAACCCGCACCTGGTCCGGCCCGAAAATGCGGGTTTCGAATGCTTTATTCGCCGGTTCCAGGGCAATCGAGGCGCCTTTGCGGCGTAACCGTTTCAGGGTGACCTCGCTGCCTTCCACCAAGGCGACGACGATCGCTCCGTTATCGGCGGTTTCTGTCCGCTGGATGATCACGGTGTCGCCATCGTGAATACCTGCGTCGATCATCGATTCGCCATCGACTTCAAGGGCATAATGCTCGCCGGAAGCCAGCATCGACGGCGGGACCGCGACGAAACTGCTGTTGTCGCGCAGCGCCTCAATCGGTGTGCCGGCGGCGATCCGACCGAGCAGTGGCAGCGCGATCCCGTCGCCGTCCGCTGCCAGCGGCGCCGCCTTGGCGCCGCCGAACCGCCCGGAGATCACGTTTTCCGGCATTGGCTGCGGGCTTGCCGGGCGGGCGATTTCCAGGTTTTCCGGCCGGCGCAAGACCTCCAGCGCCCGCGCCCGATGCGGCAGGCGTCGGATGAAACCCCGTTCCACCAAGCCGGTGATCAACCGATGAATGCCGGATTTCGAGCGCAGGCCCAGCGCTTCCTTCATTTCTTCGAACGAGGGCGACACGCCCGATTCGTTCAGGCGTTTGTCTATAAAGACCAACAACTCGTGTTGTTTCTTGGTCAACATGGTGCGGACATCCTCAACCAAAAACCGCTGCAACCGAAAACGCTTCGACGTTACGTCTCTCGACGATGCCGCCCTTAAGGCAGAATGCGATGCGTGAAACGCATGTCGCACCACCCTGAAAGCACCTGAACCCGACGCATGGATGAGGCAATGGAGCTTCATCCGCGAGGCGTTTATTCCGTTTATGTTCTATTTTGGTTCACGTACTGTGTCAATGCTTAACCTCGGGGTGTGGCGCCAGTCCCGCGACCGCCAACGTCAAACCAGTGCCATGCGAAGGGCGGCGGCGAGACCGCTTCTCACGTCTTCAAAGATTTAGAAGGTTTCCGCGGCAAACCCCAGGCGCAGGATGCGAACCGTCTCGCCCGCCCGTGCCGGCGGCGCGGCGACCGGCCGGATGACCAGGCAATCGGCGGCGGCGAAGGTCGCCAACATTGAGCTGTCCTGCCGTTCAAAGGGCGTCGCGGTGAGCTGGCCGCCGGGGCCGACGGCGAGCGTTGCCCGCATGTAGTCTTCTCGTTTGCCGTTGGCAGGCAGGTCGCGGCCCAAGATGGCGTCACAGGTCGTCTCCGCGTCGTCGCGGCCGAGCATGCGGTTCAGGGCGGCGCGCAGAAACAACGCGCTGGTGACCCCGGAAGACACCGGATTGCCCGGCAAGCCGAGCATCGCCGTGCTCCCGACATGGCCGAAAATCAGCGGTTTGCCGGGGCGCATGGCGATCCGATAGAAGGACAGGTCGAAGCCGTCCTTGTTCAGAACCTGTTGAACGAGATCGTGGTCGCCGACCGAGGCACCGCCCATGGTGATCAACAAATCCGCGCCCTTGGCGCCGGCCAGCATTTGGCCCAGTGAATCCGCGTCGTCCGGCGCGATTCCCAAGCTGATCGCGGTCCCGCCCAAGGCGTTGACGAAGGCCGTCATCGCCAGGCTGTTCGAACTGACGATTTGTCCCGGAGCCAATGCCCCGCCCGGCATCACGACCTCGTCTCCCGTCGCCAGGAAGGCCACCCGGGGGCGCCGGCGCACCATCACCCAGGCATGGTTCATGGCGGCGGCAAGGCCCACGTCACGCGCCGTCATCAGGCGCCCGGCGGGCAGCAGCACCTGGCCCTCGGCAAAATCCAGACCCGCAGGGCGAACGAACTCGCCGTTGCGGGCCGGGGGCTCGCGGACCGAGATCGCGTCGCCCGCGCGGTCGACGTCTTCCTGAATGGAAATCGTGTCCGCCCCCGGGGGCAGGGTCGCCCCGGTGAAGATGCGGACCGCTTCGCCGTCGCCCATGGGCGCGTCGAAGGGGTGGCCGGCGGCGGATTCGCCGATCACGCGCAGCCGCGCCGGCCGCGGCCCGTCGCCGTCCGGGGCTACGTGGCCCAGGCCCATGGGCGGGTCCTGGCCGCCGACCTGGCGTCGCGGGTGACCCATCCACCGGCGGCGGTATCCGCCATGGACGGCTATGCCG
Source organism: Rhodospirillales bacterium (assembly GCA_028282185.1). GTDB lineage: Bacteria > Pseudomonadota > Alphaproteobacteria > Rhodospirillales > Casp-alpha2 > UBA1479. Next base: position 24 of record JANQIJ010000217.1, on the reverse strand, counting down.
TGCGCTGGGGCAACGTAGCCCCGG
>JANQIJ010000175.1 GCA_028282185.1 Rhodospirillales bacterium | reverse complement strand
CCGGTCGCCGGCACAGGCCCGTGCCCGGCAGGCCTAAACGAAGGCGCTTCCGGATCGATGATCAAAATGCCCAGGGGGCGGTCGGCGCTGGCGGAGTTGGCGGCGCTGGCGACGACGGCGTGGCTGGCCCCGACCAACGCCAGAATCAAGGCGACGGACGCAATGGCGCAAGACTTTATCCCGGACCCGGCCATCGTTTATCCGTCTTCCAGATGCAGCAAGGTCGCCGCGCCTAGCATTGTGGCCACGCCGGAGGGCGACCATGCGGCCAGCATCACCGGTATGCTGTCGGACAGTCCAAGCGCGAAGACGATGTCCGAAAAGAAATACAGCAAGAACCCGGTCAAAACGCCGCCGGTGATCACGAAGGTCGATCCGCCGCGACGCGTTTGCCGCAAGGTGAATGTGGCGGCGATCAGGATCATCGCGCACATCAACAGCGGCGCCGACAACAGGGTATGCCAATACAACCGGTGCCGGACCGCGGAAAATCCGGCGGTTTCCAGGGTTTGGATGAAACCCGGTAGTTCCCAGAACGACATTGTTTCCGGCGGCGCGAAATTGTCGTGAATCTTGTTGATCGTCAGGTCGGTCGCCAGCCAGGCCTCTTTTTCGAAGGTCGGCGGCGATTCGGGCTCGAACGTCCAGGCGCCGTTGAGCCGCCAAAAGCCGTCCGCCAGGCGCGCCGATTCCGCATCCATCCGCCGCGTGAAGCGGTCCTTGCCCTCGTACAGGAAGACGACGACTTCGCGCAGTTCAACGTCGTTCTGGCGTTGCAGCACGCGCTTTGCATGAACCACCGACTGACCCCGGTCGTCGGCCTGACGCAGCCACAACCCGGAATCAGAGATCGACAGGAAGCTCGTGTGTCCTTCAAGGCGGATCGCTTCCAGACGGTCGTACTTGGCCAGCATCGACGAGGCCAATGGGCTGATCGCCGTGACCTGCAACAAACCCAGCAGGAAGGCCAAAAAGAGGACGGGCAGCATGAATTGCCAGGCAGAGACGCCGGCGGCCCGGGTCACAACCAGCTCATTCGATCGGGTAAGTCGCCAGAACGCGGCCATCCCGCCAAACAAGATTGCGAAAGGAAAGGTCTTCTGCCCCATGAAGGGCAGTTTCAATAGGGACATTTCCAGGATCATGCCCAGGGTCACATCCGGTTTCTGGGCGGACCGCCGGAGCAGTTCGATCGCATCGAACAGGAAGATCAACATCAAAAACAGGCAGAAGATACCCAGGAAGCTGACCAGGAAATGGCGCCCGATGTAGACCGACAGGATGGCCGATAGCCGCATGCCTCATTCCCTCCCTAAGCCGGTCCCGCGGCCAACGGCGGCTCATCGGGCATATCCCTGGGCGCGGCCGATGGTCGACGGTTCATGATCAGCCAGCACAAGGGAATCGGCAGCAAGGTCACGACATAAAGCAGGGGAATGAGGTCCAGGTTCTTGGCGATAACATTCTGCACGCTCAACAACACACCCTGCATGGCGACCATGGCGGCCACCGCCAGGAGAACCCGCCCGGTCTGTGATCGTCGGCCGAAGCTGCCGGTCAACAAGCAGCACAGGCCGATCATGGCAAAGGTCAGGGGCAGCACCGGTGAGATCAGGCGCCGGTGCGCCTCGACAACGAACTTGCCGACGTTCTGACTGCCGACCTCACTGGCGTCGTTGGCTATCGAAAACAGTTCCTGCAGCGACCGTTCGCGTGGTTCGCGCCAGCGGGTGCCCTGTGGCCCGCCAAGCGACAGGTTGTACACCCAGCGATCGAAATACAGGATTGAGAACTTGTTGGTCTGTTTGTCCACTTCCTGTCGATTGCCCTTGAACATGACGACGCGAGGTCCGGTCGGCGTATCGATCATGGCACCCCGCTCCGCCATCAAGGTAAAGGGCTTCGCCTGGTCGCGCGTGTCGTGAACCAAGATGCCGTGCAACTGTCCGTCGGCGGTTCGGGCGCGGACATAGACCGTTGTGTGGCGGCCGATGTTGTTGAACTCGCCCTCTTTCAGCAAGACGTGCGAGAAGCTGTTGCGGATGTCCCACTGCAGGTCGCGGAACGCGCGGTATGAATCCGGCACCAGTTGAAGGTAAAGCAAATAGGAAAACAGGGTCGTCGCCGCGGCCAAGATCAGCGCCGGCATGGCGAGGCCCAACTGACTGAGCCCTGCCGCGCGCATCACCACCAGTTCTCGATCGGTGATCATCTTCGAATAAATGAAGACGACCACCGTAAACAGCGCGATCGGCAGGATGACAACCAGGAAATTGGGCAGCAGAAGCCCCGAAAGATAGAGGAAGGTTCCGGTGCTGAGGCCGCGATTGACGATCATCTCGACAAAGCGGAGTGACTGGGTCAACCAGATGATGCAGGTCAGCCCGGCGGTCACAAGGACCATGCCGACCAAGAGTTGGCGCAGAATGTAGCGCGTAAGCGAACGCATTCGAATCCCCAGGAACCCCAACGAAACCCCTTGTTTCAGGATTTCGTTAATAGCGCCCAAACTGTGGGAAAAAGGTTAAAAAATCAAGGCGTAACCGGAAATTTGCGGTGCCAGGCTGTGCCCTTGCCGGTGATCAGAACATGTCTGGGTCTGCTTGTGCGACGGTCGCGCCGCCGCGCATCGCCGCGGCGGCCCAGGCGTCCGTCAGGGGCAGGTATTGCTGGCAGAAGAACCGTGCGGTCAAACGGCGTTTGGCGATGGCCGCCGGGTCGGCGGCATCCGGCGCCCGATCGGCCAATCTCCGCGCGCCGGTCAGCAACAGCCAGGCGCCGGTCACCGTACCCGTCAGGCGAAGACAGTGGCAGGCGCCGGCGGCGACCGCTTCGGGGTCTGTATTGAAGGTCGCGACAATCCACTCCTTCACCTC
>JANQIJ010000158.1 GCA_028282185.1 Rhodospirillales bacterium | reverse complement strand
ACGAGATTGCCGAGGAGATGGTCCAGGCCATCGTCTCAGACCTCGGGAACCGGGCGCAGGGCGAAGCCTTCGTGCTGATCAACGGCTTCGGCGGCATGCAGACCTGCCAATCGGGCTTGAGCGGGTTGTTGAACCAAGGTTCGGCCCAGCCTTTCGCGACACAGCTCTGCACGGTGCGTTCACTGACCTTGCGCCCGGTTTCATCAAAGAGCGGCAATTTACCGCCCGGCTGATCAAGGCCGCGGGCAAGCCATTTGAGCTGCGACTTGGTCGGCCGACCGGTGCTCTGTGACGCCGGGGTCACGTCTGCTTCCGCCGGACCCGTGGGTCCGTTGATCTCAGAACCCGCTTGCGACATCATGCCTCCTGGCCGCCAGAGGCGACGCTTGGTCATCCAGGTGCGCAGTGTACTGGAGCCGGACGGGACCCGCCAACCGAATTACCCGGGATACCCGGTCGAAAATGGGAGAACGCCGTGTCCGCCGATGCCGATAAGGAACCGCGATTAATCTATACAACGGCCAGTGATCCAGCGGAGGCAGCCCGCCTGTGCGATGCCTTGGTCGAGGAAAACCTGGTGGCCTGCGCGAATATCCTCGGCCCCATGGCCTCCGTTTATCGATGGGAAGGAGAGATTCAGCGCGCGCAGGAAATCGCCGTCATTCTTAAGACCAGCGCGGATCGGGTCGCGCGGGTGTCGGCGCGCCTTGCCGAGTTGCACAGTTACGACTGTCCCTGCGTTGTTGCCCTGCCCATTGTCGGCGGCCATCAACCCTTTATCGACTGGATCGTCGACGAAGCCGAGGCTTGACCCCGCGGGGTCGGGTTCATCCCGGAAACAGCACGGTCGCCACGGCTTGGGCGGCAATGCCTTCGCGCCGGCCGGTAAAGCCAAGCCGCTCCGTTGTCGTCGCCTTGACATTGACGCGCGTCACGGCGATTTCCAGGATTTCGGCGATACGGGCGCGCATGACATCGCGGTGTGGCCCGACTTTCGGCGCCTCGCATATGATCGTCAGATCGACGTTCGAAATCGTCGCTCCGGCCTGTCGGGCCAGGCGCGCGGCTTCGGCCAGGAAGACCTGGGAATCCGCCCCCTTCCAGCGGTCGTCCGTCGGCGGGAAATGGGCGCCTATATCGCCCTGGCCGATGGCGCCCAGCAAGGCGTCCGTGAGGGCGTGTAACGCGACGTCGGCATCCGAATGTCCGGCAAGCTTGAAATCGTGCGGCAAATCAACGCCGCAAAGGCGCAGGGCATCTCCCCGCTCGAACCGATGCACGTCGAAGCCGAACCCGGTTCTTGCCGGACCGCCCGCGATCAGCGCCTCGGCCCGCGATAAGTCGTCTTGCGTGGTGATCTTGAAGTTCCTTTCTTTTCCTGGGACCAAGGCGACAGGCAGGCCGGCGGCTTCCAAAATCGCCGCATCGTCGGTCAAGGTTTGGCCGATGGCTTTGTCGTGGGCCGCTTTGATCTCTTCGAAGCGGAAGCCCTGCGGGGTCTGCACCCGGTACAGGCCGGTTCGGTCGACCGTGTCGCTGATCCGGCCATCGGCGCCGCGTTTCAGCGTATCGGCGACCGGCAGGGCAGGGACCGCGCCTGGCGTCTTGTCAAGCGGGTGAAGCACGGCATCGATCAACGCACCGTTCACGAACGGTCGGGCGGCATCATGGATCAACACCCGCGTCGGTGAAAACGCGGCCGCCGCCGCAAGGCCGTTACGCACGGAATCCTGTCTTTCGGCCCCGCCATCCGTATGCGTGACGCCTTCGATACCCGCCACGGCGTTTTCGAACAAATCGTGGTCGTCGGGATGAACAACACCGATCACGCCGTCGACCGATGGATGCTCCGCCAAAGTCTGCACCGCATGACGCACAACCGGCACCCCGGCCAGCGCCCGATATTGTTTCGGCATACCAGCACCGAAACGATGGCCTCGGCCCGCGCCGACAACGATGGCAATCGTGGTCATGTGTCTTCCTTTCGTTCTGGCCGAGAGCGCCAGGTCAAAGGTCCGGATGGGTTGTCGCGGCACGTCAGGCCGATCGGGGTGGGTTCCACCGATGCTGTCTTGATTTAATGGAACCTGAACCGGGATGCCACAGGCAGATCGACCATAAGGGCTTGTATTTGACCGTCATGGGCGCGATGTTTCGACCGGTGCCCGCGGCAACTTCGGCGCCGCCGCGAAAGAAGGAAGCACTTTGCCATGACCGCCATGGGTGTTCTCAACCTGGCCGCTCTGCTTGCCCTCCTGCCAGTGACTTTGGCGGCGGCGATGGGTGCCCTTGGTCATTCGGGCGTCCGCTTCTGGTCGCTGGCGGCGATTGCGATCGCGGGGCCCGTTGTCTGGACGGTTTCTTCCGGCGCCGGGGCCTGGCGGGCGGACCTGTCCTACGCGCTTTGGGTCTCTGTCAGCGCGAGTCTGGCGGTGTATTGTGTTTCCGCCGTCTCGGAGGTTCGCGTCGCCCGTTTGGCACCCGTGTTCTTTTTATTGATGTCGGCGACTGCGGGGCTGGCTTGGTTGGGCGGTTTCGTGACGCCCGCCGATCAATCGGTGACGGTCGCGCCGGGTAGTTGGTTTTGGGTCCATATCGGTGTCTCGGTGCTGACCTATGCATTTCTCAGCATTGCCGCGACAGCGGCATTGGCCGCCTTGATCCAGGACCGGGCCCTGAAACGCAAGGTTCCGCTCAAACGCATGAAGGATCTTCCTTCGGTCCTTGACTGCGAGGGCGTTCAGGTGCGTTTCCTGTGGCTCTCGGCCGCGGTGCTGATTCTCGGCATGCTGACGGGCACCGCAATAAACCTGGCCGAAGAGCGGGCGGCCTTGAGTTTAGATCACAAGACGGTCTTTGCCTTTGCCGCGTTGTTGGTTGTGCTCTCCTTGCTCTATGCGCATCGGACAAGCGGGACACGCGGTCGCCTGGTCGCGCGTTTCGTCTTGCTGGCCTATATCTTCGTGACCCTGGCTTATCCTGGCGTGAAGTTCGTCAGCGACGTGTTGTTGGACTGACGCCAAGTTTCAGTGTTCACAGCAACTGTTCCCGCCTAATATTGCAGCAACTTCTTGTATTTTCGTCAGGAGTGTCCGATACCGTGCACATGTTTTCAGCAGTGTCGGCGGTGATGTTCCATGTCTCTTAAGATCGGTTCGGTCGAACTTGATCATCCAGTGGTTTTGGCCCCCATGTCGGGGGTGACCGACATGCCGTTTCGCCGCTTGGTCAAGTCCTGCGGTGTCGGCCTGGTCGTATCCGAAATGATCGCCAGCAAGGCGATGATCCACGCGGCCAAAAAAACCATGAAGATGGCGACGCACTGTGCCGAAGAACACCCCATGTCCGTTCAATTGGCCGGTTGCGAGCCCGAAGTCGTGGCCGAGGCGGCGCGCCTCAACGAGGGCCGCGGCGCCGCATTGATCGACATCAATATGGGGTGTCCCGTGAAGAAGGTGGTCAACGGCGACGCCGGGTCGGCGCTGATGCGCGACCTGCGGCTCGCCGGCACGATCCTCCAGTCCGTGGTCCGCGCAGTGTCCATCCCGGTGACGTTGAAGATGCGCATGGGATGGGACCACGACAGCCTGAATGCGCCGGAACTGGCAAGGATCGCCGAGCAGTCGGGCATCCGGGCGGTTTCGGTGCATGGCCGCACCCGATGCCAGTTCTACAAGGGAACGGCCGATTGGCGCTTTATTCGCAAGGTCAAGGATGCCGTATCGATTCCCGTTTTCGCCAACGGCGACATCGTGACCCTTGAGGATGCCCAGGCCTGCCTTGCCCAGTCGGGCGCGGACGGCGTTCTGATCGGCCGGGGGACTTATGGGCGCCCTTGGTTCCCGGCCCAGGTGATCCATTTCCTGAAAACGGGCGAACGCCTGGACGACCCGAGCATCGACGCGCAGCTAACGATGATCTTGGCGCATTATGACGCGATCCTGAGCCACTACGGCGTTCATGCCGGGGTCAAGATCGCCCGCAAGCACATCGGCTGGTATTCCAAGGGCTTACCGAATTCCGCCGAATTCCGCGCCGACATCATGGGGCAGGATGACCCGGATACGGTTCGTCGCAAGCTGATGGCTTTCTACGCCCCGATCCTCGACCGTGAGGCAGCCTGATGCCGGGCTTGATCGCTCCGCCACCTGCTATCGAGCCCGGACAAACCCTGGCCGATGCGACGACGATTTTAGACCTGCTTCCGGCTCCCGTCGTGGTGATTGACTCGCAAGATCGCGTCAGCCTCGTCAACGGCGCCGCCGAGCAGTTTTTTCGTACCAGCGCCCAACAGATGCAGGGCAGAAGCCTGGGTCAATTCATTGCCGAAGACTCTCCTGTGTTTTCCTTGGTTCATCAGGTTCGTGCCTCGAACGCCCGAGTTTCCGAGCACGAACTGGAGATGCATACGCCCAGGTCGGGTCGACAATATCTCAGTGTCCAGGGGGCGCCGCTGCCCGATTCACCCGGCTCTGTGGTCTTGATGCTCCTGGAACGCGGAATCACCGAAATGATCGACCGGCAGATGACCCATCGCGGCGCGGCCCGGTCGGTCACCTCAATGGCCGCCGTTCTGGCCCATGAGGTTCGCAATCCGCTGTCCGGCATTCGCGGCGCGGCGCAGCTTCTCGAACAAAACGCGACGACGGAAGACCGACCGTTGGCGGAGTTGATTCGCCAAGAAGCGGACCGAATTTCCGGGCTGATCGGGCGGATGGAAGTGTTCAACGAACTGGGACCCTTCGAGCGCCGACCGGTCAACATTCACATGGTCTTGGACCGGGTCCAGCGGCTCGCCGAAACAGGGTTTGGACAGAACATCAGATTCGACGCCGACTTCGATCCGTCGCTGCCGCCCGTGCCTGGCGATCACGATCAACTGGTGCAGATCTTCCTGAACCTGATCAAGAACGCCTGTGAGGCGACCCCGGAAGTCGGCGGCAGGGTCTATCTACGAACCGCCTATCAACACGGCGTGCGGTTTGCGCTTCCCGGCCGCAAAGACCGGGTCGCGCTGCCCTTGATGGTCAGCATCGTCGACAACGGCCGAGGAATCCCGGAAGACCTGAAAAGTCATTTGTTCGATCCCTTCGTCACCTCGAAACCCAACGGCACCGGCCTTGGTCTTGCCTTGGTCGCCAAGTTGGTCGGCGACCATGGTGGTATCGTCGAATGCGAAAGCGAGCCCGGTCGGACCGAATTCCGCGTCATGCTGCCGTTCTTCGACGGCCGCGCCAGCAACGGGGGCGAAGCATGACCGATCACCTGGTCCTTGTTGCCGACGACGACGCGGCAATCCGCACGGTGGTCGCGCAGGCGCTGGCCCGTGCGGGACTCGATGTTAAGACCACCGGCGAAGCGGGCACTCTTTGGGATTGGGTGGCGAATGGCGAAGGAGACATCGTCGTCACCGATGTGGTGATGCCGGACGCCAACGGGCTGGACCTCGTGCCGCGCATCCGCGAAATCCGCCCCGACATGCGGATCGTCGTGATGAGCGCCCAGAACACAATCCTGACGGCGGTCAAGGCGGCCGAAAGCGGGGCCTTCGAATACCTGCCAAAACCTTTTGATATCAATGAGCTGGTGTCGATTGTTCGTCGTGGACTTGAAACACCGCCCGGACAGATCACCTTGTCCGACGAACCATCGTTGGAGAAGCTGCCCTTGGTCGGTCGGTCTCCGGCCATGCAGGAAATCTACCGCACCCTGGCCCGCCTGATCAGTACCGATCTTACGGTGTTGATTTCCGGGGAGTCAGGCACCGGCAAGGAATTG
>JANQIJ010000098.1 GCA_028282185.1 Rhodospirillales bacterium | reverse complement strand
CCATGGCCGACGCCCGGCACGCCGGCGACACGCAGGGCCTGCTGCCCGATTCGAAAAGCCAGGTGACCCTGCAGTACGAAAACGGCAAACCCGTGCGCGCGACGTCCATCGTTGTTTCGAGCCAGCATACGGAAGACCTCAGCGTCGGCGACGTGCGCGAGATCGTCCGTCCCTTCGTCTTGGACGTCCTGCCCGACGGTTGGATGTGCCCGGACGATGAATTCTATGTCAACCCGACAGGCCGTTTCGTCATCGGCGGTCCGGACAGCGACGTCGGCCTGACCGGCCGCAAGATCATCGTCGATACCTATGGCGGTGCCTCGCCCCACGGCGGCGGCGCCTTTTCCGGCAAGGACCCGACGAAGGTCGACCGTTCGGCCGCCTATGGCGCCCGCTACCTGGCGAAGAACGTGGTTGCCGCCGGCCTGGCGGAAAAATGCGTGATCCAGGTCGCCTACGCCATTGGCGTGTCCAAGCCGTTGTCGGTCTATGTCGATACCATGGGCACGGGCCGGGTCGATGAGGACAGGCTGTCGGACGTTCTCCAGGAGCTTGTCAATCTGTCGCCGCGCGGCATCCGCGAGCACCTGGCGCTGAACAAGCCGATCTACACCCGGACCTCCGCCTACGGCCATTTCGGCCGCGCGCCGGATGCGGACGGCGGCTTCTCCTGGGAGAAAACCGACCTGGTGGATGACTTGAAGTCCGCCTTTTCCGCCTGACGCGGGGCCCGTTGGCGCAGGACGGACCCCGGTTCTACGGCCGCCGGCGGGGCAAGAAGCTTCGGCCGGGCAGGGCGGCCCTGGTCCGCGAGTTGTTGCCCAAACTTCGGGTTCCGGCCGAGGGACTCGTTGATCCCGAGGCGTTTTTCAGTCCCGGCAAGCGAAGCTTGTGGCTGGAAATCGGCTTCGGCGCCGGTGAGCATCTGGCGGCCCAGGCCCAGGCCCATCCAGAGACCGGCTTCATCGGTTGTGAGCCCTTTGTCAACGGGGTCGCGGCATTGTTGGCGCAGATCCAGGACCGCGACCTGGACAACATCCGCATCTTCGATGAGGACGCCCGCCTACTTCTGCCCCGCTTGCCCGACGCGGCCATTGAACGGGTTTACCTGCTGTATTCCGACCCCTGGCCGAAAAAGCGACACTGGAACCGGCGGTTCGTCAACTCAGCAAACCTGGACCAACTGGCGCGGATCATGGTGCCCGGCGGCCTGTTCCGCTTCGCCACCGACCATCCGGGCCATGCTCGCTGGGCCCTCGGGCAGCTGACCCGCCATCCGGTGTTCCGCTGGACGGCGCGGGGCCCCGCCGACTGGCGCGCGCGCCCGGCGGACGGTTTCGTCACGCGTTACGAGGCCAAGGCCCGCAGCCAGGGCGCGACCTGCGTATATCTGGAGTTTCAACGGCTTCCGTCGAACCGGCCGGCGGCGGCCTTGTAATTTGCCGATGATGGGATTATAAAGCCCCCGCGTCTTGGTGATAGACGCGCTTCATTGGTTCGATCCGGAATTGATGAGGCGGGCCCTGCGGCCCGCCTTTTTTCGTTTCCGGGTCCGCAAACTGAGACGTCGAAGAATTTGACCTTGGAACAGCGCACCGCGGAATTGATCACGCCGGCCCTTGAGGACCTGGGCTTCGAGCTGGTTCGCGTCCTGCTGTCCGGGAACCAGCGCCGCAAGTTGCAGATCATGGCCGAACCGGTGGACGGGCAGCCGATGACGGTCGATCATTGCGCCGACATCTCCCGGCAGGTCTCGGCGCTGTTGGACGTGGAGGACCCGATTCCGGGCGCCTACACGCTGGAGGTATCCTCGCCGGGGATCGACCGGCCACTGGTCAAGCTGGCCGATTTCGAACGCTTTGCCGGGTTCGATGCGCGGGTCGAAATGCAGACCCCGGTGGACGGCCGGCGGCGCTTCTCCGGTCGCCTGGCCGGGGTCGACGGCGATCAGGTGGTGATCGACCTGACCGACGGCACGGCGCGTCTGCCCTACGTGGACATCTTGAAATCGAAGTTGCTGATGACCGACGCCTTGATCGAGGCCCACCAGCAGGCGGCGGCCCAAGCCGAGAGTGAGGCCGATGCCGAGGTTGGGGGCGCCTGAACGATCCGCCGGCCAGGCCGTCTCTGGAACCGAATAGAACCGAACCGAACACAGCGAAACGTGACGCATTGAGTTGAAGGAAACCGTTAGATGAGCGACGCCATGCAAAGCGAAGCCGTACATTCCCGCCCGGAACTTCTTGCCGCCGCCGATCAGGCCGCGCGGGACAAGGGTATTGAGCGGGACGAGGTCCTGGAGGCCATGGAGCAGGCGATCCAGAAAGCCGGGCGCTCCAAATACGGCCACGAACACGACATCCGCGCGGTGATCGACCGGACCTCCGGGGCGATTACCCTGGCCCGCTATATCGAGGTTCTCGACAACGATGCGGAAATCGAAAACGAGATCACCCAATTGCCATTGGATCAGGCGCGCCGTCTCAAGGCCGACGCCGAGGTCGGCGAGTTCCTGGTCGATCCCCTGCCGCCCATCGATTTCGGGCGGATCGCGGCGCAGACGGCGAAACAGGTGATCGTCCAAAAGGTCCGCGAGGCCGAGCGCAAACGTCAGTACGAGGAATACAAGGACCGCATCGGCGAGGTCGTCAACGGCCTGGTCAAGCGGATCGAATACGGCAACGTGGTGGTCGACCTCGGTCGGGCCGAGGCGCTGCTCAGGCGCGATGAATCGATCCCGCGCGAGCATTTCAACAACGGCGACCGGGTGCGGGCCTATATCATGGACGTCCGCGAGGAAACCCGCGGGCCGCAGATTTTCCTGTCGCGCACCCATCCCCAGTTCATGGCGAAGCTGTTCGCCCAGGAAGTGCCTGAGATTTACGACGGCATCATCGAGATCAAATCCGTCGCCCGCGACCCCGGATCGCGCGCCAAGATCGCGGTTCTGTCGCATGACAGTTCGATCGATCCCGTCGGCCCCTGCATCGGCATGCGCGGCTCGCGCGTCCAGGCCGTGGTCGGCGAACTGCAGGGCGAAAAGATCGACATCATTCAATGGTCGCAGGACCAGGCGGCGTTCATCGTCAACGCTTTGGCGCCGGCCGAGGTGTCCAAGGTGGTGATGGACGAAGACGCCAACCGGATCGAGGTCGTGGTGCCCGACGATCAGCTGTCGCTGGCCATCGGCCGGCGCGGGCAGAACGTGCGTCTGGCCTCGCAGCTGTCCGGATGGGACATCGACATCTTCACCGAAGCCGAGGAATCGGAGCGCCGCAACGAGGAATTCCGTGCCCGCTCGGCGCTGTTCGTCGAAGCGCTGGACGTCGACGACGTGATCGCCCATCTGCTGGTCACGGAAGGCTTTTCCAAGGTCGAGGAAGTCGCCTTTGTGCCGCTGGACGATTTGATGGACATCGAAGGGTTCGACGAGGACGTCGCCAACGAGCTTCAGGCCCGGGCCCAGTCGTTCCTGGAAACCCGCGATGCGGAGTTGGACGAGCGCCGCCGTGCCTTGGGCGTTGCCGACGATGTGGCCGAGGTCGAGGGCGTGACCCCGGAAATGATGGTCGCGCTCGGCGAGCACGGGGTGAAGGACCGCGACGACCTGGCCGACCTGGTCGGCGACGAGTTGCGCTTCATCATGCTGGCGGAAAAGGGCGAGCACACGCTCGACAGCATCGCCGGCCTGGACGACGGCGACCTGCGGTCCCTGTTGCTGCCCAGCCCGCTCGCCGCCGATGAGGCCGACGCGTTGATCATGGCGGCGCGGGCCCACTGGTTCGCCGATGAGGACGCGCCGGCGGACGGCGATCCGGCCGTGGCCCTTGAATGAGGCGGAACAGGAGGTTTCTCGGCGGTGGTTGCGATGTCCGATACCGCGCAATGTCGCGGCGGTGATCCGGCTGAGGAAGGCCTGGATTCCTCAGCGGGTCCGATGCGCCGATGCCTGGTGACCGGGCAGCGTCGGCCGGTCCCGGGGTTGATCCGTTTCGTCGTCGGGCCGGACGACAGGCTGGTCCCCGACCTGGCGCGGCGCCTGCCCGGCCGGGGAATATGGTTGAGCGCAAGCCGCGATGTGGTAAATACAGCCGGCGACAAGGGACTTTTCGCCCGCGCCGCCAAAAAGAAGGTCGTCGTCCCGGACGGTCTGGCGGACGAATTGGAAGGCCAGTTGGTGCGCCGCTGCGTTGACGCCCTGGGTTTGGCGCGGCGCGCCGGCCAGGCGGTTGCCGGGTTCGAAAAGACCGCCCAATGGCTGAAAGGCCGGCAGGCCGGGCTTCTTGTCACGGCGGCCGACGCCGGCGCCGACGGTCGGGCGAAATTGGCTCGGCTGGGGGCCTCTGGGTCAACCGCCGTTTCGCCCTTCACCGTTCTTTTCGGGACGGAGTTGGGCCGGGCGTTCGGCCGGGATCAGGTCGTCCATGCGGCGGTGGCGCCGGGCAGTCTGGCGGATCGGTTGATGGCGGAACAGGAAAGATTGCAGGGGTTTCGCGAGGAGACCCGCCCCGAGGGGCAAGATGCCTCGCAGCAGCACTAGACGGCCCAAGGAAACCGACAGGGGCCGATCGGAAGGGATTGATGGCGGAAACGACGGAAAACGACAAGGACAAGGCGGGCAGGCTCAGACTGTCGGGCGGTAAACTGACGCTCAACAAGACGGTCGAAAAGCGGCAGACGCGGCAGAACTTCTCGCACGGCCGCTCGAAGATGGTCGCCGTCGAGGTTAAGAAGCGTCGGACGATCACGCCGGTCAAGGACGAGCCGCGTGACGCGCTCACGGCGCCGGTCGAACCCGTGCCCCAGGCGGAGGCCGATGCCGGGTCGGCCGGCCGGTTGACGGATGAGGAGCGGCTCGCGCGTCAAAAGGCCCTTGAGGACGCCAGCCAGGTCCAGGAGCCGGCGGAGCCGGTGGTCGCCGCCCCGGTCCGGCCAACCCCGGTCGAGCATGTCGCGCCGGAACCCGAGCCCGAGGCACCGGTGGCGGAGGAGTCTGCGTCCGCCCCGGCGGAAGCCGCCCCCGTGTCCCCGAAGCCGGCAGATGAGCCGCGTCCGACCCGCGCCCGCCCGCAGCCGGCCGCGGAAGAGGCGGCACCGTCGCGCGGCAAGGGCCGCAAGGCCGCTCGCGTCGAAGCCAAGCGCCCGGGCACTGCCCAGCGCTACAACGAACGGCGTCAACGCGGCAAGCTGACGATTTCAGACGCCCTGGAAGACGAGGAAGGCCGGCAGCGCTCGATCGCCTCGGTCAAGCGGGCGCGGGAACGGGAAAAACAAAAACAGCGTGAGTTGCTGCAAGAGGGCCAGAAGGTCGTCCGCGAAGTGGTCGTGCCCGAAGCGATCACCGTCTCGGAGCTGGCCAACCGCATGGCCGAACGGGGCGCCGACGTCGTCAAGGCGCTGATGAAGAACGGCGTCATGGCGACCATCACCCAGACCATCGACGCCGACACGGCGGAACTGATCGTTGAGGAGTTCGGTCACCGGGTCCGCCGCGTCTCGGAAGCCGACGTCGAGGTCGGCCTGAAGCGGGACGAGGACGCGCCCGACGATTTGCAAGGCCGCGCCCCGGTCGTGACCGTGATGGGCCATGTCGATCACGGCAAGACGTCGCTGCTGGACGCGCTGCGCTCGACCGATGTGGCCGGCGGCGAGGCCGGCGGCATCACCCAACATATCGGCGCCTATCAGGTAACGACCGCGACCGGCGCCAAGATTTCCTTCATCGATACGCCGGGCCACGCGGCCTTCACCGAAATGCGCGCCCGCGGCGCCAAGGTCACGGATATCGTCGTGCTTTGCGTTGCCGCCGACGACGGCGTGATGCCGCAAACCGCCGAGGCGATCGACCACGCCAAGGCCGCTGGCGTGCCGATGATCGTGGCGATCAACAAGATTGACGTGCCCGGCGCCGACCCCAACCGGGTGCGCACGGACCTGTTGCAGCACGATGTCCAGGTCGAGGAGATGGGCGGCGACGTGCTTTCCGTCGAGGTTTCGGCCCTGCAGAAGACCAATCTGGACAAGCTCGAGGAGGCGATCCTTCTGCAGGCCGAACTGTTGGACCTGAAGGCCAACCCCAACCACGCCGCAGAAGGCGTCATCGTCGAGGCGCGCATGGAACAGGGCCGCGGCTCCGTCGCCACCGCGTTGATCCAACGCGGCACCCTGAAGGTCGGCGAGATCTTCATCGCCGGCAATGAATGGGGCCGGGTGCGGGCGATGATGGACGCCCATGGCGACCAGCTTGAAGAGGCCGGTCCGGCGGTTCCCGTGGAGATCCTTGGCCTCAACGGCACGCCCCAGGCGGGCGATGACTTCGTCGTCGTCGATACCGAGGCACGGGCCCGTGAAGTGACCGAATTCCGGCAACGCCAGGAACGCAACCGCGCCGCGGCCGCGGCCGGGCGCGGCACGCTTGAGCAGATGTTCGAAAAGATCCAGGAAGGCGAGGCGCAAACCGTTCCCCTGGTGATCAAGGCGGACGTGCATGGTTCGGTCGAGGCGATCGTCGGCGCCCTTGACAAGCTGGCGACCGACGAGGTCAAGGTTCAGGTGCTGCATTCCGCCGTCGGCGGGATCAACGAATCCGATGTCACCCTGGCCCGTGCCTCAAATGCCTTGATCGTCGGGTTCAACGTGCGCGCCAATCCACAGGCCCGCGACCTGGCCAAGCGCGACGGCCTGGACATCCGTTATTACTCGGTCATCTATGACCTGACCGACGATGTAAAGTCGGTATTGTCCGGACTGTTGGCGCCGACCTTGCGCGAAAGCTTCCTGGGCTATGCCGAAATCCGCGAGGTGTTTTCCGTCTCCAAGGTCGGCAAGGTCGCCGGCTGCATGGTCACGGAAGGCATCGTC
>JANQIJ010000030.1 GCA_028282185.1 Rhodospirillales bacterium | reverse complement strand
CACGATGTACTGCGCCACCTGGGTCCAGGTCACCGCCCGCATGTCGCCGGGCATGGAGCACAGCAGAATGCCCAGGAGGCCGGACCAAACGCCGAGCTCAAAGGGAATCTGCAGCGCCCGCGCGGCAATCGTGCCGGTGGCGTTGATCTGCGCGGTCACATAGGTGAACGACGTGATCACCAGGATGAACACGGCGCAGAACCGCGCCAAGTTCCCACCGTAACGGGTGCCGATGAAGTCGGGCACGGTGTAGCAGCCGAACTTGCGCAGGTACGGCGCCATCAACGAGTTGACGAGCACGTAACCGCCGGTCCAGCCGACCACGAAAGCGAGATAGCCGTGACCGCCGAAGTACACGCCGCCGGCCAAGGCCACGAAGGACGCGCCGGACATCCAGTCCGCCGCCGTCGCCATGCCGTTGAACACGGGCGGCACTTCGCGGCCGGCCACATAATAGGCGCCCACTTCCATGGTCCGCGACAGCCAGCCGATGCCGGCGTAAATGGCGATCGTGAAGCAAACGAAGAGAATACCGATGGTGTCCGCATCCAGGCCCATTTGTTCAAGAACGGCCATCAGGATGATGAAGACAATGAACCCGCCGGTGTACAATCCGTAGATCTTCGGCAGGTTGTCGATAAAGTTACCTTTCATCTTGCAAGCTCCCTCTCCGATTATTCACCGACGCCGGCTTCGTCATCGATTTGGTCCTGCTTCCAGTTTTGGAAGAAGATCAAGATGACGAAGATGGCGAGGGAGCCCTGGACCGCGAAGTAGTAGCCCAACGGGAAGCCCATGAAGGACATCTCGTTCAGGCTGGCCGCGAACCAATGGACCACGAAGGAGAAAATGAACCAGACCAGCAAGACGAAGATCGTCAAACTCCTGGTTCGCTCCCAATGACGTTTTAAGTTCTCTGGTAGTTCTTGAGACATGACGTCCCTCCCGTCAAGTTATGTTCCCCTGCTGTCTAAACTGTGATTCACATAAACATGCCGCTGTGTGCTGTTCGGACTTTTTTTGATGGTTGGCCGCGGCACTACCATTTTGGCAGCTAGACAGCTAGCCTTATACCCTACATTCCAGGGCAAGTGGAAGCTATTTATGCCTAACGCCTTGATTTTAAAAATTTTACGGAACCTGCCGTTCCGCGGTTTGGCGGAACGATTCGATGACAGCCCGATTGATTCGCCGGCGCGTCTTGCGCATTTCGTGCGCACTCGGTCCTCGTTTATCGGTCAGACCACGCTCTACGGCTACTTGAAAACCCGCATGGGCACGCGATATCGCTACATGTTCGCCGACGATGTCTTCGCCCATTCGCTGCGCATCGCCGCCGCCCAGGTGTTTGCCTCCTGCCTGGCAGACCTGACGATCTATTGCATCGCCCGGGTGGTCCGCGACGGCGGCCTTGCCGAGACCGAGGCCCAGGCCTTCGCCGAATGGATCTACGCCGAAGGGTTCGAGCAAGGGCTGCGCGACATTTCGGCGAAGAACAGGCCCGACGGCGCCTTGCAGCGGTTCCAGGCGCGGATAGCCACGCTCCAATGGGACAAGGTCGGAACAGGTCTCGAGGAATTCGACCCGAGCGGCGAGGATCTGGTCCGCTTCGCGCCGGTGATCGACGCGTTCAAGGAGCTGGACGGCGAAATCGTAAAAAATTCGATCCACCTGAAGTGGGGCAACGTTCGCGAGCAGTGGGAGCGGCGGGTGCGGCCGGGCGATCTGGCCGAAGGATGGTCGGCCAGAAACGCGGCATAGTCGAACACGGCATGATCCGTCGCGGCGGGGGCGCAGCCCCATAGGGCGGGACGGCAGCCCCCGGGCGGGCGATCCGTCACGGCCACTTGACCTTGCGCATTTTCCACCGCAAACCGTCTATGGCAGCATGGCCGCCGTGGCCCGTATTCGGGGCCCTCCATCTGGTCGACGTCGGGCCGGACACGAACCGCAACACGGGCAGACAGTTGGAAAAACATACCGATATCTTCCGCATGTTGGTGCGCGAAGCGATGCGCGCGCTGCCGCCGCAGGCATGGCCGACGGACGACTTGCGGAAGATCGTCGAACTGATGGAAGACGCCCGGGCGTCGGGCATCGTCATCACCACGGAAGAAGGCGAACCGCTGGGCATCGTCACGGAACGCGACATCACCCGCCGCGCGGCATTCCGGTTGCCGGGCTCGACCCCGGCCAAGGACATCATGACCGCCCCGGTGACGACCACCCAGGTCAACGAATACCTGTACCACGCCATCGCGGTCATGCGCCGGAACAACCTGCGCCACATGCCGGTGGTCGACAGCTCGGGCATTCTGATCGGCATGCTGAACCTGCACGACGCGCTCGGCATGGCGTCGAAGACGCTGATGACCCAGATCGACCATTTGACCCGCGAGGACAGCATCGACGGCCTGACGCAAGTCAAGGCGGCGCAAATCGAACTGGCGGACCAGCTGTTCCGGAAAGGCGTCCCGGCGCCGGAAATCCAAAGCCTTTTGAGCCATATCAACCTGGACATCTACCGCCGGGTCACTGTCCTGAACCTGGCGGCGATGAAGGCGGAGGGCCTGGGCGATCCGCCGGTCGATTTCGCCGTCATCGTCATGGGTTCCGGCGGGCGCGGCGAGAGCTTCCTGTTCCCCGATCAGGACAACGGCTTCATCATCGAGGACTATCCCGACGAGAAGCATGCCGAGATCGATGGCTGGTTCATCGACCTGGCCGGGCGCCTGACCCGCGACATGGACCGCATCGGCTTCGAGGTGTGCAAGGGCTTCGTCATGGCGAC